>NZ_DAIOFX010000016.1:0-31301 GCF_036745535.1 Dissulfurispira sp. | reverse complement strand
AAATAGAAATATAAATATATCCATTGTCATACCATGTCTTTACAGTAATCTCCCCCTGCTTTTCTATTGCATGGGCTGCATTGACCAGTATGTTCATGAACACCTGATTCATCTGTCCCGGGTTGCATTTTGTCAGAGGGATATCTCCATATTCCTTTTTCACAGTTGCCTTGTAGTTCAGCTCGTTCCATACGATGTTTATTGTGCTTTCAATTCCTGCATTGATATCAGCCATCTTCCATTCAGCCTCATCTACCCTCGAAAAGCTCTTTAAGTCCTGTACTATCTTCTTGACCCTCTCTGCTCCATCGAGGGACTCCTTGATGAGATTGTTTATGTCATCTCTTATGTAATCGACCTTCAGTGATTTTTTTAATTCATCCACCTTTTTCTGTATCTCTACAAACTCCGGACTCTTAACTCCTAACTCACCGATTGCCTCTGTCTGAACTTTTACGAATTCAGAGAGCTTTTCTGCATACCTTTGTAGTGAGCCGAGGTTGCTCATTATAAACCCAATGGGGTTGTTGATCTTATGGGCAACACCTGCTGCGAGCTGGCCGATAGAGGCCATCTTTTCTGACTGTATTATCTGCGATTGGGCTGCCTTGAGTTCGGCATATGCTGTTTCGAGTTCCTTATGTTTGGCCTCGATTATTTTTCTGTTTTTTCAAGTTCTTCCTCTATACGCTTGCGTCTCGTTATATCTCTGAGTATTCCTATAGCGTTCCATTTGTTTTTCAACTTTATAGCTGAAACAGACAGTTCGACCGGAAATTCAGTACCGTCTTTTCTTACTGCCGTTAATTCAAGTATATTTCCAACAGCAGCTCCTGTTGTCTTGAATTTGGGAAAGCCTTTTATAAAGGCTTCATGATAGTATTCAGGAGCGAGCAGTAAATGGCAGTCTTTTCCTATAATCTCCTCATTTGAGTAACCAAATATGTTTTTTGCTGCATCATTCCAGAAAGAAACAGTCCCCTCATTATCTATCATGATAATCGCATTATGGGCTGATGATGCAAGACTTCTGAATTTCTCTTCATTTTCCTGAAGTATGTTCTCTACATATTTGCGGTCTGTTATATCCTGAAGCGTTATTATTGCTACAGGCACGATAGTGTCATTTGTAATTTTTTTGTGTAGTATATATTGTAATTAAACCATCTGCCGCTCGGGTGATACATCTCTATATCGCCTGAATTGCTTATTTTATAAGTAAAGCTGCTTTCTCTCACAAAATTCTGCCATTTGCAGTTTAATAATTCCGAATAAGGTTTGCCTGTCAGGGTGGTTATCATCTTGTTGCATCGGATGATATTGTCTTTTGCGTCTGTGATTATGACTATATCATTGATGCAGTCCATGGTTTGTTCCCACTCTCTCTTGGCATTCTCAATGGCTTTAATTGTTTCTGTCAGGATTTCATTTCTTATCTTAACGTCTTCAAGATATTTAAGCTGCAAGAAGTTTTTGATCCTTGCTATAAGCTCTGTATTGTCCACAGGTTTTGAGAGGAAGTCGTTTGCGCCTGCATTCAGGCATTCGATCTTCATCTCTTTATCCCCGAAGGCAGTAAGCACTATGATAGGAATATGCTGCGTCTCCGGGTCTTCCTTCAGCCTCTTGCATGCCTCGATCCCGTTCATTCCCGGCATTAAGACATCCATTAGTATGACATCCGGGTTTGTTTCTTTGGTCCTCTCAATGGCTTCCAACCCGTTCGTGGCGGTTTCGAAATCGTATCCGTAATAAGCTATCAGCGTGGTCAGAAATTTCAGGTCTGCAGGGTCGTCATCGACTATGAGGATCTTTGGCTTTTTTCTTCCATATTTTTTATTTTAACATCAATAAATTGAGAAATAAATCGATTGTTTTTTTGCCAGTCCATTGCTTTACCAGACAGTTGGGCTTGAAGTATAATAGCTCATGAACTACAAACTTACAGAAAAGGTCAGGGCTGCGGGTTGAGCAGCAAAGATGGGTCCGTCGGACCTTGAGGAGATAATCGGCGATATTCAGCCCTGCGAAAGTGCATCCGTCCTTGTTGGACCTGGTGACGATGCAGGAATTTATCTGATTGACGGCACTGCAATAGTCGAGACAGTGGATGTTATCACGCCTGTGGTGAACGACCCCTTTACCTTCGGCGCCATAAGCGCCAACAACTCATTGAGCGATGTGTATGCAATGGGAGGCAGGCCTGTTTCTGCCCTTGCCATTGCAGGCTTTTCTTCGTGTGATTATGAGCCTGTTGTCTTTAAGGAGATTTTAAGGGGTGCTGTGCATTCTCTGAAGAGGGCGGGTGCGATTCTTATCGGGGGGCACAGTTTTGAGGATGCAGAACTGAAATTCGGCCTGTCTGTAACAGGCATTATTGATAAAAATAAAATACTGAAGGTCTCCGGCGCAGAGGAAGGGGACGTCATTGTCATTACAAAACCCATAGGCATAGGCATCCTTACCACTTCACTTAAGGGCGGGAAATTAACCGATGATGATATGAAAACTGCTGTTGGCTGGATGCTCTCATTGAATGATAAGGCATCGGAGCTGGCTCTAAAGGCAGATGCTACTGCATGCACCGATATAACAGGATTCGGCCTGTTGGGGCATGCCCATAATATGGTCAAGGATGCAGTCATTAATTTCGAGATTGAAATTGACAGCGTCCCTGTATTAGAACATGTGCGTGAAATGATTAATGCAGGCATGGTTCCGGAGGGCGCATACAACAATCTCAGGTTCCTCGATGGAAAGGTTGAATTCTCTTCTAATATTGCCGAGGAAGACAGGCTTTTACTTTCAGACCCCCAGACATCCGGAGGTCTCTTGATAACCCTGAAGGAAGAAAACATTAAGGTCTTTGAGGAATCAGGCATATTCTTCTCTGTTATCGGCAGGGTTATAAAGGGCTCCGGCAGAATTATAGTAAAGTGAATGGTCATCTCATACTTCTCCTCCATGCCCACCTTCCATATGTAAGACATCCGGAATACGAATATTCCCTTGAAGAAAACTGGCTCTTTGAGGCATTAAGGGAAACATATATTCCGTTGCTCGATGTCCTTGAAGGAATGGTCAATGATGGAATAAGCCCTCACCTTACATTATCCATAAGTCCGCCCCTCATAGAGATGCTGAATGATGAACTGCTCAGGAAGAGGTTTGTCAGATATATGGACAATCTCATAGAGCTTTCAGAAGCAGAGAAGATGAGGACGAAGAAATCGGTCTTTGAGCCTATGGCATTTCTTTATAACAATGAGTTTAAACGAACAAAACGATTGTATTGTGAAAGGTATAAGCAGGATATTGTTTCTGCATTCAGGAAACTTCAGGACGAAGGACATATCGAGATTGTTGCATCTGCTGCAACCCATGCATTTTTGCCTGCGTTTGAACATTATCCAGATGCAGTTAAAGCCCAGATAGAGATCGGCGTTAAAAGTTATGTCCACAACTTTGGCAGGCAGCCTTCGGGTTTCTGGCTTCCTGAGTGCGGATATTTTAAAGGCCTTGACTCGCTTTTGAAGGATGCAGGCATACGATACTTCTTTGTCGAGTCCCATGGCGTCATTCACGGAAGGCCGAGGCCGGCATACAGCATCTACAAGCCTGTCATGTCCCCTGCAGGCCTTATGGTCTTTAGCAGGGATTTTAAATCCGCACAGCAGGTATGGTGTGCATCGAAAGGGTATCCAGGAGATTTTTCTTACAGGGATTTTTACCGTGACATCGGCTTTGATCTGCCCGTGAGTTATATAGAGCAATTTACGCATCTGGGTATAAGGACATTTACAGGGATAAAATATCACAGTATTACCGGCAATACGGAATACAAGATGCCCTACAACAGGGTGAAGGCCATAGAGAGAGTGTCGGAGCATGCAAAGCACTTTGTTGAAAGCAGGGAATCGGATATTAGACGCCTTTCGGAATTCGATTTCTGTCCTGTAATATTCTCGACATTTGATGCAGAGCTCTTTGGACACTGGTGGTTTGAGGGGATTGAGTGGTTGAATATTGTGCTCAGGAGCATATCTGAAGGCAAGAGGTCCTTTGATATTGTTACTCCAGAAAGATATTTTAATGAATGTGTTAATTCCGAAACCGTGCAGTCCATACACATTTCATCCTCAAGCTGGGGAGATGAAGGATACAACTCCATGTGGATAGGAGAGAGGAATCACTGTCTCTACAGACATCTGCATAAAATGGCAGAGAAGATGATATTGTTGAAACAGAGATTCACCGATTCACCCATTCACCGATTCAGAGGGCAATAAATCAGGCAATGAGGGAGATGCTCCTTGCACATGCAAGCGACTGGCCATTTTTAATGCAGAAGGGCAGGGCGCAGGAGTATGCAGAGCACAGGGTAAGGGCGCACATAGAGAGGTTCAATATGCTTTTTGATATGATTGAAAACGGGAATATGGAAGAGTCTATATTGAGGTCTATGGAAGAATCAAACAGGATTTTCTATTACACTTTGCCTTCTGACAACAGACTGTCGTATGGATATGACTTCAGATAGGCGAGGAACTCGTCCACTGCATGGGATAAAACCGCACTCTTCTGCATGATGAGGGAGAAGTTCCTGATTATCTTTTCTTCCTTCGGTGTGATAAGCTTGAGGCTTCCGTACTTGACCTCTTTCCGGGCTGCCCATTTTGAGACAATGGATATGCCCATGCCGCTTTCAACAGCCTCTTTTATGGACTCTGTGCTGCCCAGTACCAGTGCTATGCGCATATCGCCTGTGTTTATTCCATGCGATGAGAGGTATTTCTCTATCATCTGCCTCGTGCCGGAGCCTTCCTCCCTTAAGATGAATGGCTCTTTTGTGACCTCTAAAATGGAGACCACTTTTTTCTTTGCCCATGGATGGAATGGAGGTGCGATAAATGTAAGCTCGTCTGTGATTATTGGCTCTGTCTTCATCTTGTGTTTTGAGGTCTCTCCCTCCACGAGTCCGATGTCAACGCCGCCTGAGTTTAAAAGATCCACAATCCTTTTTGTATTCCCTATAAAGACATTTATCTTGATTTTCGGATGGGTCTTTTTAAAATCTGCTATCACAGTCGGCAGTACGTAGTTGCCTATGGTAGTGCTTGCGCCTATTGTTATGCTGCCCTTTATCAGCCCTGTTATTTTCCCTACCTCCTTTTCTGCCTCGGCATAAAGGTTGAGGATATCCTTTGCGTATTTATAAAGGATCTCTCCGGCAGGAGTCAGGTTAATAAAGCTGCTAGACCTGTCGAACAGCTTTGTTTCGTATATCTCTTCAAGGGCCTGAATCTGCAGGCTTACGGCAGGCTGTGTCAGATGGATAATCTCGGAGGTCTTTGAGAAGCTCTTTGTTTCTGCGACTGTGCAAAAGACTTTTAATTTGTGGTCTTCCATTCCCATAGCAACCTACTATACCATAAAATTTATTTATATGTAAATAAATTGTAAAGGGCTATCTGATTGCTGTCTTTTGGCTGCTGACTTCTTGATGCTGTTCCGGTTTCAGATAATAAAGTATCCTTCTGCACTGAGGGCAGTGAATGATCTCATCGCTTGTCTTTATCTCTACAAACATCTGAGGAGGGATATGCATGTTACACCCCTGACATGCCTCGTCCTTTGCCTCAACTACAGCAAGGCCGCGGCGTGCTTTCATAATGGTCATATATTCGTTGTAGATACCGGCGTCTATTTTGTCGATTAACTTTTTCCTGTCCTCTTTTAACCGCTTTAACTCTTCCCCGCATCTGAGGACCTCTTTTTCGAGTTCTTTTTTCATTGATTCAATTTTTGCTTTTTCTTCGGTTACGCGGCCCTTTTCTATCTCTATAACCTTTGAAGCTCCTTCGAGGGAGTCCATAATGGACAGCATCTCGTCTTCTGCGGACTTCAGTCCTTTTTCCGTCTTTTCTATTTCTTTCAACTGCGCCTGATATTCTTTATTGGTCTTAATCTCCGAAGTCCTCTGTTTCAGTTTCTGTATTTTTTCTTTGATGTCTTCGATGTCCCGTTCCTTATCCTTCTTTTTTTTCTCGAGGGAGGCAAGCTGCTGCTTTGCGGTTTCGTATGCTGCCTCGGCGTTTTTCAAAGATCTCTCATGAGACGAGATTCTGGCTGGTATTGCATCCATTGTGAGGCGGGTGGAGAGCATAATGGAATCGAGTTTTTGCAGGTCTATTAAAAGTCTAAGTTGTTCGTTCACAATTCTCCTCAAGTTTAAGAATGGGCCCTCCAGGACTCGAACCTGGGACCAACCGGTTATGAGCCGGTAGCTCTAACCAACTGAGCTAAGGGCCCTGCCTGAATCAGAGATTATAACTTTAACTTTTGAGCTGCTTTTAAGTCAAGACTTGCCGAGAAAATCCCTGAGCCACTTGCTTCTGGCAGGATGTTTCAGTTTTCTGATAGCCTTTACCTCTATCTGCCTTATGCGTTCTCTCGTGACATCGAACTCCTGTCCCACCTCTTCGAGGGTATGGGGGCTGTCCTCTCCTATTCCGAATCTCTTTCTTATAACCATCTCTTCCTTTGGTGACAGGGTGCACAGAACCTTGTCGATATGGGCCTTTAAGTCCTCGTGGATAACTGCATCCAGCGGAGATAGGTTCCCCTTGTCCTCTATGAAATCCTTGAGCATGGTGTCCGATTCCTCGCCGATAGGGGTTTCGATGGATATTGGCTCCTTTGATATCTTCAATATGTTCTTGACCTTATCGAGGGGTATCTTCGACCGGTTTGCTATCTCTTCCGGGCTGGGCTCGACCCCCAGTTCCTGTACCAGTTCCTTTGTAACTCTGTTTATCTTGTTTATGTTTTCTATCATATGGACAGGTATCCTTATTGTCCTTGACTGGTCTGCTATGGCCCTGCTTATCGCCTGCCTTATCCACCATGTGGCATAGGTGCTGAACTTATATCCACGCCTGTATTCGAATTTGTCCACAGCGCGCATAAGGCCTATGTTTCCCTCCTGTATCAGGTCCCCAAGGCTTAGCCCTTTTCCGATGTACCTCTTGGCAATGCTTATGACCAGTCTGAGGTTTGATTCGACCAGTTGTCCCTTTGCATTGTTTACCTCGATCTCTGCCTTTTCGAGTTCATGTACAATCTTTTTTATTTCCGATGCCCTCAGTCCGATTGTGGACTCCATGGACTTTATCTTCGTTGTTATGTTCCTGATTTTTGATGAATTGTTTTTTGTCTTTTTTGCCCTGCGGAGGCTTTCATGCATGGACTGGGTCTGTCTGTTCATCTTCTTCAACTCTTCAGAAAATGCGTTTATAACATCGTCCTTAAGATTCAGCTCCTTGACCCTCTGGAGTATTTGGTTTTTGTTTTCATGCAGCAGCTTACAGATGGGTGTATCCCATTTTGCAGGTGAAGCCTTGCTCTCCGCGCAGAAACCGCCTTCCTTCAAGAGCTTTTTCCTTTTTGTAAAAATGGAGTTTATGGACTCGGTAATCTTCGAGAATTTTTCCTTCTCTTCCAGAATATCATCTTCGGACAGATCCTCTCCATCCTGAATGAGCTCCACAAGAGGGGCCTCGCCTTTTTCCACGAGCCTGCCCAGCATTACCAGCTTGTTTAAGACAAAAGGGATTGTGAATATTGCACCGCATGTCTTCAATTTGCCCTCTTCTATTTTTTGTGCAATCTCTATCTCCCTGTCCTTGGTAAGGAGTGGTATGGAGCTTATCCCTTTTAAGTAAGCCCTTAGAGGGTCGTATTCCTGCTCTATGGCGCCCTTTATGGCCTCTTCTGAATAAACGGGTTCTGTATCTTCTTCCAAGAACTTCTCTTCAGAAAGATTTTTATGACCTGCTTCTGCATCGTGGTCGTCAAAACTATTTTCGTAGACATTAAACGGATTATCATCAATTCTTGGCAAGGTTGCCCTCTTTTAGCAATAATCTTGATTTTTGCGACAGGCTTTTCTTTTCAAAAAGCAGGGAGTTCAGGAGTTTTACATCTCCGGCTTCGCCTGCTGATTTAATCTGCCTTTCGAGCTTTCTCAGGGCTATTGCCTTCAGGCAGCCCTCTATAATTTCTTCAACATTGGCCTCAACATACTCTTCATCGATTTCTGTATTTATGGAGAGCATCGTTATCAGTCTTTGTTCCTCCTCATCGCACACCGACAACAATTTTCCCATGGAAAGTCCTTTTTTTATTTTTTCAAAGATCCCCCTGATGCCAGGGTTTTCTATAATCATTGGATCGATGTTATTTGCTATGAGTGCCGCTCTGTCAGGGAATGAAAGGGCGATGGTTAAGAGCATCTGCTCTTCTCTGTTTATGCATGGGTTTAAAATGTCTGACTTCTGACTTCTGACTTCTGACTTCTGTCTTTTCTGACCTGCGGCCTTCAACTCTTCCCTCAATGTCAGCTCGTTTATTTTTGATCTGTCCGAAAGTTCACGGATGGTCTCATCCCTCTGGAGGGAGTCAGGGCAGGAGGCTATGATCTGCAGCATATATCGCACGGCGTCGGGTTTGCTTCTGCCCGAAACCTTTAGCAAAAACTCCACAGGCGAGATGGCCCTGCCCATATATTTCCTGAAATTCTCCTCGCCGTGTTTTCTTAGAAAGGTATCCGGATCTTCGCCCTGAGGAAGGAGCAGGATCTTTACAATCATGCCTTCGGCATAGCAGAGTTCAATGGATCTCTTTGTTGCGGATATTCCGGCGGAATCGCCGTCAAAAACGAGCAGTACTTTATTGGAAAATCTTTTGAGCCTTTTCAGTTGCCCCGGGGTCAATGCAGTTCCGAGAGGGGCAATTGCATTGGTAAAACCGTACTGGTGGCATGAGATTACATCGAGATAGCCCTCCACAATAATCGAATATCCCTTCTGGGTTATGGAATTTTTAGCGATGTTAAGCCCGTAGCTCGATTCACCTTTTTTGAATATAATGCTGTCAGGAGAATTTATATATTTCGGTGCATTTTTCGAGCTGGACAGTATTCTGCCTCCAAAGGCGATTGTCCTTCCCTGGAGGTCAAATATGGGGAACATCAGCCTGTCCCTGAAAAAGTCATAGATGCCGTGTTCGCCAAAGTTTACGAGGCCGGATGCCTTTATGTGCTCTGTGGCAAATCCTTTTGCCTTCAGGTGATTGAAAAGCGCATCATTTCCATCATATTTGGCATTTTTACTGTAACCGATGGAGAACTTCTCTATGGTTTCGCTGTTGAGTCCTCTTTCATTCAGATACGAGAGGGCCTGTTTAGAAATCTTGAAATTATTCTGGAAAAAAATAAGCGCCTCTTTATGAATTGCAAATAAATTTTCCTTAAGGCCGCTTCTGACTTCTGACCTCTGGCTTCTATTTTCTAATTTTATCCCTGCCTTTTGCGAAAGATAGGACAATGCCTCCTGGAATGTCATATTTTCGTAATTCATCACAAAGGCGAAGATATCTCCTCCCTTATGGCAGCCGAAACAGTGAAATATCTGTTTCGAAGGGTTTACTATGAAAGAAGGGGTTTTCTCTGAATGGAACGGACACAGACCTTTATAATTCTGGCCTGCCCGCTTGAGTTCCACATGCTCGGCTATCAGGTCGATTATATCGATTCTTGCTTTTATATCTTCGACAGTTGAGTTCATTTGATGAGTTATGAGCGATTTACCCTTCTAAAGCCGGAACATTCAAGAACTCGCAACCCGTTATTTCCAATGGCGCGGTCAAGGAGGAGGTTTAATCCCAGATTGTCGCTGGCTATGTGCCCGGCTATCACTACATTGACATGGTTCTTTTCTGCCTCTTTTCTGTGATCTTCGCTGAGATGCATGGCAACGATGGTATTTATCCCGCTTAGAGAAAGGCTCTGGAATATCTCCTTTGAGCCCTCCGTGCCTCCTGTCATATCCACAAATATCTTCCCTGCCTTTCTGTTCTTTGACCCCAACAGTATCTTCGGCCCTGCATTGTTCTTTTCTCCCTCTTTGTATTCGGGTATTTCCCGCAAAAGGTCGATTACATCATCAACCGTGTAGGGCTTTTTGTCGTCAAACGTCTTCTGTAAATATGAGGCCACCATATTATCCGCAGGTGTGTGCAGACAGACAAACGGTATGTTCAGGAGCTTTGCTGCATCAACAGCCCGCGTATGGTTTACCGGCATCAGTTTGCGCTCCACCTCTTTTATCCTTCCCTCCATAAGGCCTTCTGCGATATTTATGGGAACGCCGAACCTGTTCAGTATATCCGACTGCATGTACATTACAGCATAGAGGTTTGCATATGCCCTGCCTTCCGGATGGTGGGAAACTATGAGGTCCACCGGAATGTTTCTGTTTTTCAATGTCTCTGAGAGGAGCACCTCGCCCACCTCTATGTCTATGCCGACAAGAATGGTTTTAATGTCTTCATCGCCGGTGCCGTGAAGTATCCTCGAATCAGGGTAGGGATTTTCAAGACCCTCCATATCGAAGGTCTCTTTTTCCTTAGGCTTGAGGTTTTCGTAATCCTTTTTCTTGCGCTCCAATTCCTTTAGTACAAGGTCTTTCCCTCTCGGGTCGTTGTCGATGCCTGCGGATATCGCCTTTTTATAAAATTCGGATAGTTTCATGAATTTACCTCATTGTTTTGTAGATGCGTGGATGAGTAAATGAGTAGATGGGTGAATAAGTTGACAACTGAAAATTTACCCATTAACTCATTTGCTCATTCACTCATTTACTTAATAGTTCCTTGACCCTCTCGCTGACGACCCTTCCGTCAGCCGCCCCTTTTGTTTTAGGTGTGACGATCTTCATGACCTTTCCCATATCGCTTGGGGATGATGCATTGCATTCCTTTATAGCCGAGCGTATGATTTCGTCTATTTCCTGTAACGAGAGCTGTTTGGGGAGGTATGATTGGACAATCTCCAGCTCTTTTTTCTCCTTTTCGGCAAGGTCTGTTCTGCCTGCTGATGCAAACTGCTCTATGGATTCTCTTCTCTGCTTTGCCATGGATGACAGGACAGAAAGGATATCATCGTCTGTCAGGGTTCCCATTTTTTCTATGGATTTATTTTTTAAAGAGGCCTTGATCATGCGGATGACCGATACTTTCAGTTCATCCCTTGACTTCAAGGCCTCCCTGAGTTCTGCATCGAGCCTCTCGATGGTACTGGCGATAGTGCTGACAGGGACGGACATTTTTACCTCGCCGGCCTTGCTGAGAATGTTTTTCTCTTCGCAGCCTTTTTGCGGGCAGCTATGATTTTCTTCTTTTTCTTGACGCTCGGCTTGTCGTAATGCTCTCTCTTTTTGATCTCCGAGAGTATGCCTTCTCTCTCGCACTGTTTCTTGAAGTGCTTGAGGGCAGACTCAAAAGATTCTGTATCTCTTACTTTTACTGAGGGCACTTATAAATCACCCCTCTCTATATTGGGATTTTTGCAGATAATTTAACAATTTGGCGAATTTCCTGTCAAGAAAATAACAGGTGGCGCGCCCAGGAGGATTCGAACCCCCGACCTGCGGATTCGTAGTCCGACGCTCTATCCAGCTGAGCTATGGGCGCACACATGGAGTTTATCAGTAATTCTTAGATTTTATCAACTTACATATCCGTCCAAAATAAATTTATCAGGGAACGGGGACAGTCCCGAATCTACGGCTGCGCCCGTAATTCTGGGACAGTCCCCTTGAGTATCACAGCATCATGGTCTATTGTAATAGGCTTCATTATGTGATACCTTTTAAAAAATATGCTTAATTTTATATTTTGCATCTGTCAGGACTGTTTGAAAGGAGGAAGGATTTATGGACGATGTATTGAAAGTAATAAAAGATCGCAGGAGCATCAGGAATTTCCAGAAAAAGGATATCCCCGAGGAAATAATCAAAAAATTGATAGATGCGCTCATATGGGCGCCCAGCGCGGGAAACCTTCAGTCGAGAAAGTTCTATTTTGTCAGAGATGAAAAGACAAAGCATGATATTGCTGTTGCTGCACTCAACCAGAATTTCATTGCCGAAGCGCCGCTCGTTGTCATTGGATGCACCGACAGGAGGATCGAGAATCGGTACGGGGACAGGGGCGTTCATCTCTACACAATTCAGGATGTGGCATGCAGTATCATGAATATGATGCTTACTGTATGGGAAAACGGGCTCGGCAGCGTATGGGTCGGTGCATTTAAAGAGAGTGATGTATTTGAGGTGCTCGATATGCCAAATAATTTAAGGCCTGTAGCAATTGTTCCCGTGGGCTATCCTTCGAGGATACCGTCTGCACCGCCGAGGGTTTCTGCAAAAGAGGCAGTGGAGTTCAGATAAGGGAGATAAAATTGGAGTATTGGAGTGTTGGAGTGATGTAAACAAGAACTTTATTCCCAATACCCCATTACTCCATCACTCCAATTTTTTAATACATTCCTCCATATCCTCCGGCAGGGGGCTTGAAAACTCAATATATTCCTTGGTAACAGGATGAATGAATCCGAGCGTCTCTGCATGCAGCATTTGCCTTGGAAAGACAATCTTTCTCCTCTTTCCCTCAACCTTAACCTCAACCTCAACCTTTTTGCCATATGTTTTGTCACCGAGCACAGGATGCCCTATAGCTGAGAAATGCACTCTTATCTGATGGGTCCTTCCTGTGCCTAGTTTTGCCTCAATGAGCGTTGCAGCATCGAATCTCTCTATTACCCTCCATCTGGTAACTGCCTCTTTTCCCCTTTTTGTCCGTGTGGACATCTTTTTTCTGTCCGAGACGGCCCGTCCTATCTTCATTTCGATTTCCCCCGAATCCTCTTTGATATTGCCGTAAACGAGTGTTATATATTTTCTGTTGATTGTCCTTTTTTTGAACTGCTCCACGAGGTCGTAATATGCCTTATCATCGAGGGCTACAACCATGACCCCTGACGTATCCTTATCAAGCCTGTGGACTACACCGGGACGCATAGGCCCGCCGACAGTTGCCAGTTTTTTGCAATGATAGGCAAGTGCATTAAGTAAAGTGCCTCTGTTATGCCCTGCTGCAGGATATACCACCATGCCCGATGGTTTATCCACTACAACGAGATGCCTGTCCATGTAGAGTATATTTATCGGGAGTGCTTCTGGTATGAGTATTTCCTTTTCTTCTTCAGGTTTGTGGATTGTAATGACATCGTTTGTCTTCACCTTGTAGTTCTGGTTTTCTGTCTTGTTATTTACAAGGACGAGGCCGTCTTTTATGAGCCTTTGAACCTGCGAGCGAGTAATGCCTGTCTTTTCTGCGATTAGAACATCGAGCCGTTTATGGACATCTTCGCCTGAGACAGAGATTAGAGTTCCACGACTTCTGTCTTCTTCTGACTTCTGACTTCCGACTTCTGGCTTCTGTTTGTCTGTCATCGCCTTGCAAATATTATATCAGAGTGTATAAAATTACCAGTCAGCAATACTGGGAGGAGTGCTTTGAAGCTCAATGAACTAACCATTTCTGAATTAAGAAGGCTTCTTGACAACAGGGAAGTAAAGCCCCGGGAAGTCCTTGACGATATTTATGGCCGCATCGATGCAGTAGAAGATAAAGTAAAATCTTATATTACGATAACGAAAGATGTTGCCTATGAAATGGCAAAGGATGCAGAGCAGGCAATCCTTGAGAATAAGGCATCCCTTCTGACAGGAATGCCTGTTGCTGTGAAAGACAACATATGCACAAAGGATATATTGACCACATGCGCATCAAAGATACTCCATAATTTTGAGCCTCCATATGAAAGCACGGTGACAACACGATTAAAAGAGCAGGGATATATCCTCACAGGAAAGACGAATCTGGATGAGTTCGCAATGGGCTCTTCCACGGAGAACTCGGGATTTCATACAACAAGAAATCCATGGGATATGGAGCGTGTTCCGGGCGGAAGCAGCGGAGGCTCTGCTGCTGCAGTTGCTGCAGATGAATGTATTGCAGCCCTCGGCTCTGATACAGGAGGTTCCATAAGGCAGCCTGCTTCACTCTGCGGAGTTGTTGGCTTAAAGCCCACATACGGCAGAGTTTCGAGATACGGGCTTGTTGCCTTTGCATCATCCCTCGACCAGATAGGACCTATTACAAAGAATGTTACCGATGCTGCAATAATGCTCAATGCTATAGCAGGGCATGATTCAAAGGATTCGACATCTGCACCTGTTGATGTCCCTGACTTTGCCAAGGTGCTTGGGCAGGAAATAAAGGGGTTAAAGATAGGGATCCCAAAGGAATATTTTATAGAAGGAATGGATAAAGATGTGGAAGACTCTATGCGCACAGCAATAAAAAAGCTTGAATCACTGGGCGCAATTCCTGTCGAGGTCTCTCTGCCCCATACAGGCTATGCAGTCGCCACTTACTATATACTCGCTACATCAGAGGCTTCTTCAAACCTTGCACGGTACGATGGTGTCAAGTATGGATTCAGGGCAGTCAGCCAATCCGGCAAAGAAGACCTGCTCGAAATGTATATGAATACAAGGTCGCAGGGATTCGGCGCAGAAGTGAAAAGGAGGATAATGCTCGGCACATATGCCCTCTCTGCAGGATATTACGATGCCTATTATAAAAAGGGTCAGCAGGTGAGGACATTGATAAAGCAAGACTTTGACAATGCATTCAAAAATGTGGATGTAATAGTTACACCCACATCGCCAAGCGCCGCATTCAAGATCGGCGAAAAGGCTACAGACCCGCTTCAGATGTATCTTTCGGACATATTTACAATATCGGTGAACCTCGCAGGCGTGCCTGCCATTTCCATTCCATGCGGTTTTACAAGGGACAACCTGCCGGTTGGTTTGCAGATTATAGGTAAACATTTTGACGAAGAATCAATATTCAAGCTTGCCTATGCCTATGAGCAGAGCACAGAGTGGCATTTGAGGAGACCATCTCTATGATGGATAGATATGAAGCGGTCATAGGTCTCGAAGTCCATGCCCAGATGCTGACGGATACAAAGATATTCTGCGGCTGTTCAACCAGATTCGGCTCTGAGCCAAACACGCAGACATGCCCTGTATGTATAGGCATGCCTGGAGTGCTTCCTGTGCTTAATAAAAAGGCGCTCGAATTCGCAATAAAGACAGGGCTTGCCATGAACTGTAAAATATCCCCTTACAGCAGGTTTGCGAGAAAGAATTATTTCTATCCGGATTTGCCAAAAGGTTATCAAATCAGCCAGTACGAGCTTCCCATATGCGAGGGAGGGTATATAGAAATCGTAGTCGATGAAGAGTTAAAGCGAATAGGCATCACAAGGATCCACATAGAGGAAGACGCGGGCAAGAATATCCATGAAGGCGGCGGCAATTACAGCTTTGTTGATCTAAACCGTGCAGGCATTCCGTTGATGGAGATAGTCTCCGAGCCGGACATAAGAAGCCCTAAAGAGGCTGCCGAATATATGAAGAAGCTGAGAACCATTCTGAGATACCTTGGCGTATGCGACGGCAACATGGAACAGGGCTCTCTGAGATGCGATGCCAATGTCTCGATAAGGCCTGTCGGGCAGAAGGAATACGGAACAAGGGCAGAGGTAAAGAATATCAACTCATTTAAGTTCGTTGAAAAGGCATTGGAATACGAGATTAAAAGACAGATAAAGGTTGTTGAAGAAGGCGGAAGGGTAATACAGGAGACAAGGCTCTGGGATTCAAATAAGGGGATAACAGAGTCTATGCGGGGGAAGGAAGAAGCCCATGACTATCGGTATTTCCCTGAGCCGGACCTCGTGCCTATAACTGTAGGTCAGGAGTGGATTGATGAAATCAGGACTAAACTCCCTGAACTGCCTGATGCAAAGAGGGAGAGGTTTGTTTCTGAATACGGAATACCCGAATACGATGCCGAATTTCTCACCTCTGAAAAAGCTGTTGCAAAGTGGTTTGAAGAAGCTGTCGAGTCAGGGGGGCAGCCCAAGGCAGTCTCCAACTGGATGATGGGTGATCTTATGAGGCTTCTCAATGAAGAAAATAAGGGGATTGAGGAGTGTCCTTTAAAACCAATACAGCTTGTGGATATGCTTAAGCTCATTGACAACGGCACTATAAGCGGCAAAATAGCAAAGACCGTTTTTGAGGAGATGTATAAGAGCGGAAAGGACGCTGAGCAGATAGTAAAAGAAAAGGGACTTGTCCAGATAAGCGATGCAGGAGAGATAGAGAAGGCGATAGACGATATCCTCGCAAAGAGCCAGAAAGAGGTCGAGCGTTATAAGGCCGGAGATGAAAAGCTGGTGGGGTTCTTTGTCGGGCAGGTTATGAAGGCTACAAAGGGCAAGGCAAATCCCCAGATGGTGAACGAGCTGCTGAAGAAGAAATTAGGCTAAAATACTTGAAAAATTTTATCGGCTCATATATATTAATGCCCAGTTAAAAGTTCCTTAAAGGGGAAAGAAAATCCTCAAATTGGAAAACAGCAGGCACATGCGTTTTGAAAATAAGGCTTAACATGCATGGCATGTTAGTTGCTTAATTTATACAGTGAATAAAAGAAAGGGGGTGAACATATGAGAATTTTAACAGCAGTATTGGCAATCCTGATAGCAGTTGTTTTTGTCGGCAGCGCAATGGCAGTTTCGGCAGGCAAGACTAGTGAGTACGCAGGCGGTCCAATGGGAAAGGTCGTATTTGACGGCAAGAGCCATGCAGACAAAGGACTCAAATGCAATGACTGCCACACAAAGATATTCCCGATGAAGAAGGGCACTGTCAAGATAACCATGGCAGACATGAACGCCGGCAAGAACTGCGGCGAATGCCATAACGGCACAAAGGCATTTAAGTCAAGCGATGCAGCAAACTGTGCAAAATGCCATAAGAAATAATTTTGGAAGGCAAATAAAAAAGGCGACCTGTCAAGATAATTTTAGGTCACCTTTTTTATTTGCAATATATCGATTACCTAATATAGGTAAGCCATGAGTTGTATTTTTTGTTCTTGCCTTTGACTATATCGAAGAAGATGGACTGTAATTTTTTCGTGATCTTGCCCCTCTTCCCGTCTCCGATTGTCCTGCCGTCCAGTTCCCTGATGGGTGTAACCTCTGCTGCTGTCCCTGTGAAGAATGCCTCATCGGCTATATAGACCTCATCCCTTGTGAATCTATCTTCCCTGACCTCTATCTTGAGATCCTTTGCTATTGTGATGATGCTGTTCCTCGTTATGCCTTCTAAAATCGAGGTCAGCGGGGTTGTCTTTAACACGCCGTTTCTCACAATAAAGATATTTTCGCCGCTGCCTTCCGAGATATATCCCTCTGTATCGAGCAAAAGAGCTTCGTCATAACCGCTGGATATGGCCTCTTTCTTTGCAATCTGTGAATTGACATAGTAGCCGCTTACCTTGCCTCTGGACATGTTTGAGTTCACATGGTTCCTTATAAAGGAGGACACCTTGACCCTTATTCCCTTCTCAATGCCCTCTTCTCCTAAATATGCACCCCACGGCCATGCAGCAATAGCGATATTTATAGGATTGCCCTTTGGATAAAGACCCATTGCTCCGTATCCGATATATACCAGTGGTCTGATATAGCACTCTTTTAGTTTGTTTACTTTAACCGTGTCGATGATAGCCTTTTTGATCTCATTTTCGGTAAAGGGTATGCTTAGGAGAAATATATGTGCTGTCTGAAAGAGTCTTTTGACATGCTCATCGAGTTTGAATATTGCAGGCCCCTTCGGCGTGTTGTAGCAGCGTATGCCCTCAAATGCACCGAGTCCGTAATGCAAGGTATGGGTCATTATATGGATCTTTGCGTCATCCCAGTTGACGAACTTGCCGTCCATCCATATCTTTTCTGTTTTATTGATCATAAGTTATTATTTATAACAGTAGTATATTGACCGTGTCAATTGAAAATTAGATATATTAAAAACATTTATATGAAAGAACTGATTATTATAGGCGGCGGTCTTGCGGGCTGCGAGGCTGCATGGCAGGCTGCAAGGCAGGGTGTTAATGTCCTGCTTTTTGAGATGAGGCCTGAGAGGATGACAGAGGCCCATAAGACCTCTTCGCTATCAGAGCTTGTCTGTTCCAATTCTTTGAGGTCAAAAGAGGTTATTACCGGCCCGGGTCTGCTGAAGAGAGAGATGGAAATCGCAGATTCCCCGATAATGAAGGCAGCAAAGGAATCGGAGGTGCCGGCAGGCTCTGCGTTTGCGGTTGACAGGAATGTCTTCTCGGAATTCATAACCATGATCGTAGAGAGCCATCCAAATATAAAAGTCGTCAGAAAAGAGATAACAGAACTTCCCGACACTGTAGCCATCATAGCCACAGGCCCTCTTACATCCAATTCAATGGCTGATTCCATAAAGTCTGTTATTGGAGAGGAACATCTCCATTTCTACGATGCGATAGCGCCCATAATCGATGCTGAAAGTATTGATCACTCAAGGGTTTGTCTCTCGTCACGATATGGAAAAGGAGGTGACGATTATGTGAACTGTCCGATGACAAAAGACGAATACAATCAATTTTATGATGCGTTAATGGAAGCGGATACAGTTTCTGCAAGGGATTTTGAGGATATAAAGGTATTCGAAGGCTGCATGCCTGTGGAGGTCATGGGAAAAAGAGGAAGGAATACCCTTGTTTTCGGTCCTTTAAAACCCGTGGGACTTCCAGACCCGCGGACAGGAAAGATACCATATGCCGTTGTTCAGTTGAGGCCCGAAAACATGGAAAAGACCGCTTACAATATGGTCGGCTTCCAGAGAAGGCTGAAATGGCCTGAACAGAAAAAGGTATTCAGGATGATACCCGGTCTTGAGAATGCAGAATTTATGAGATTCGGGAGCACTCACCGTAATACATTCATAAATTCACCGAGGCATCTGAATGCAGACCTTACATTAAAAGAAAAAAACAACATTTATCTTGCCGGACAGATCACAGGCGTTGAGGGATACATAGAGTCAACGGCAATGGGTTTGATAGCAGGAATAAACGCAGCAAGGAGGATAATCGGGAAAGAGATTGCTTATCCGCCGAGGGAATCTGCTCACGGCTCTCTGATTACTCATATAACAGAATCCGACACGGAACATTTCCAGCCGAGCAATATAAATTTCGGTCTGATGCAGGTTAATGGAGATATTTTAAGAATGAGGGATAAAAGGCTCAGAAGGCAGAGGCTTGCGGAGATTGCATTAAAGGAATGGACAGAGTATATTAATAATATTAATAAAATTAAAGGCGAGGCTAAGGATTTATGGCAGACGAAGGATTAGATGCATATATTAAAAAATTTTTGAAATACCTTGGGATAGAGAGGAATGTCTCAAATCATACACTCAGGGCATACGAGAGGGATTTAAAGGACTTCTCCGAATACTGCCGTGCGCAACCCGGAGATATAGATATGATAGATATAAGAGGCTTTATCTCTGAACAGATAAATAAAGGAAAATCAAAAACCACTGTTTCAAGGAAGCTTGCAACATTGAGGTCATTTTTCAGTTACCTCTATCAGGAAGGTTATGTAAAGATCAATCAGGCCAAGCTTGTCCCTGCTCCAAAGACATCAAAACACCTGCCTAATTTCCTGTCCGTGGATGATGCGTTCAATCTTGTTCAGACACCCGAAGGAATAGGACTCCTCCCGGTGCGTGACAGGGCAATTCTGGAGTTGCTTTATTCCAGCGGTTTGAGGGTCAGCGAAGTGGCCGGTCTTAATATCGATGACCTGAATACGAGGGAAGGAATGGTAAGGGTTAAAGGAAAGGGTAAGAAGGAGAGGATTGTCCCTGTCGGCAACAAGGCCATGGATTCATTGAAATCTTATTTGATCGAAAGGAAGCTTTACAAGAAGAAGAAATCGATTTCCGACAGCGATAACGCACTCTTTTTGAACAGGTATGGCGAAAGGCTGACAGACAGACAGATAAGAAGGATTGTGGTTAAATATGCCCGCGCAATCGGCATCGATGGGAAGATAGGCCCGCATACATTAAGACATACATTTGCAACCCATCTTTTGTTTGGGGGTGCGGATTTGAGGGTGATTCAGGAGCTTCTGGGGCACTCGTCACTTTCGACAACACAGAAGTACACACATCTCGATATAGGACATTTGATAGATGTTTATGATAAGGCACATCCATTTGGAGTGATGAGTAAATGAGTGGATGGGTAAATGGGTAACTCATTAACTCTTTTACCCATTTACTCATTTACCAAAACGAAGGAGGATTTATGTTTCACGGGACAACGATTTTATGCGTAAGGCGTAACGGGAAGGTTGCCATTGCCAGCGACGGGCAGGTGACGATGGGGAATACGGTATTGAAGCATAATGCCAAAAAGACAAGAAAAATGTATAATGATAAAATACTTGCAGGCTTTGCCGGAGCCACTGCAGACGCCCTTACGCTTTTTGAGAAATTCGAAGGGAAGCTCGAATCATACAGGGGAAATATCACGAGGGCTGCTGTAGAGCTTGCAAAGGACTGGCGGACAGATAAGATTCTAAGGAGACTTGAGGCACTGCTCATTGTTGCCGATAACGAACATACACTCATTCTTTCAGGCACAGGCGATGTTATCGAGCCTGAAGGCGGTGTTGTAGCCATCGGTTCCGGCGGTCCCTATGCACAGGCAGCAGCAAGGGCATTGTACGAAACTACAGACCTTCATGCAGCGGAGATAGTAAAAAAGGCTATGGATATAGCAGCGGATATATGTATTTACACGAATAAGAATATAACATTAGAGGAGTTGAATGGATAACTTTACACCTAAAAAGATAGTAGGAGAGCTGGATAAGTATATCATTGGTCAGGATAACGCTAAAAAGGCAGTTGCAATAGCTCTGAGAAACAGATGGAGAAGACAGCGGCTCTCTCCTGACCTGAAGGATGAGGTGCTGCCTAAAAATATTATCATGATAGGCCCGACAGGCGTCGGTAAGACCGAGATTGCGAGAAGGCTTGCGCGGCTTGCCAATGCGCCTTTCCTGAAAATAGAGGCATCAAAGTTTACAGAAGTGGGCTATGTGGGCCGGGATGTGGAATCAATGATAAGGGACCTCACCGAAATTGCCATGAACATGGTTAAGACAGAGCATATGGAAAAGGTGCAGGAGAAGGCAAAGACGCTTGCCGAAGACAGGGTCCTCGACCTTTTATTGCCGCCTCCGAGGGCTTCAAGGGGAATTGCTCCAGAGGAGGAAGAGAAGGAAAGCTACAAAGATACAAGAGAGCGGCTGAGGATGCAACTGAGGGAAGGAAAACTTGATTCCAGATATGTGGATATCGAGGTCAGAGAAAAGATGGTGCCATTTGGCGTTATATCCAATGTAGGATTAGAAGAACTGGAAATTAATCTCAAAGAGATGCTCGGAAGTTTTATACCCGAGAAGTCAAAGAGGAAGAAGGTTAAGGTCCCTGAAGCATTAGCCATGCTCACACAGGAAGAGGCAAACAAGCTTATAGATATGGAAAAGGTTACAAAGGAGGCCATAGAGAGGGTAGAGCAGGCAGGGATTGTTTTTATAGATGAGATAGACAAGGTTGCAAGCAGGGGCCATGGGCATGGGCCTGATGTGTCCAGAGAGGGAGTTCAAAGGGATTTATTGCCGATTGTGGAAGGCTCGACAGTTGCCACAAAGCACGGCCCTGTAAAGACAGAGCACATACTCTTTATTGCTGCAGGAGCTTTCCATATAGCAAAGCCGTCTGACCTTATTCCAGAGCTTCAGGGAAGGTTTCCTATAAGGGTTGAGCTTGAATCCCTTGGCAAGGATGATTTTGTAAGAATACTCACAGAGCCGCATAATGCGCTGATAAAGCAATACACGGCACTTCTTGAGACAGAGGATGTAAAACTCCAATTTACAGAAGATGCCATCGATGAAATAGCAGACATTGCTGTTACCGTTAATGAAAAGACAGAGAACATCGGAGCACGAAGGCTTCACACAGTAATCGAGAGACTTCTTGAGGACATATCCTTTGATGCGCCTGAAATGAAGGATGAAAAGATTGTCATAGACAGGCAATATGTAAGAAAGAAACTTTCAGATGTGGTGAAGAATGAAGACCTCAGCAGGTATATACTTTAAAGGGCAAAGGGCAAAGAGCGAAAGGCGAAGGGTAGTGAACCTTGCCTATTGCCTATTGCCTATCGCCTTTTGCCTTTCTTCTTGCACTGTTGCACGATATGAGACTGTACCTGTAACACCATCGGCTACGCCTCCTGAAAAGAAAGTCGAAAAAGAACAAGAGCCGCAGGGATTTGAGGCGTTCAAAGGTGACAGGAAAAGGATTGTGGCATCATGGTACGGCCCTGATTTTCATGGCAGACCGACATCATCAGGGGAATTGTTCAATATGTATGCTTTAACCTGCGCCCACAAGGAATATCCCTTCGGAACAAAACTCAAGGTTGTTAACCCCCAGAACAACAAGGATGTAGAATGTATCGTGAATGACAGAGGTCCCTTTATTCCCGGCCGTGACCTTGACCTCTCTTATGCAGCGGCAAAAAAGATAGACCTTGTGGGGCCGGGCACTGGTGTCGTAATGGTAGAGCCTTTGGGAAGGGATTTGCGATATGTGAAGTATATTAGATACGGGGTATCCAGCGGCACTTTGACGATTCAGGTCGGCTCTTTTAAAGACGAGTCAAATGCAAAGAGGCTGAAGACGGCGCTGGAGTTGAATTATAAGAATGTTTATATAATTGAGGCCAATGTGGGAGGCGCTAAGTATTATAGGGTAAGGGTCGGGAAGTTTAATAACAAAGCAGATGCGCAGAAAACAGGGAATGCCCTTGCCAGCGAGGGGTATAATGTGCTGATAACGAAATTCGAGCAGCAGATATAGAAATGATAAAGAGGCAGGATAGAAGGATATATCCAAGCATCAGATGTGAGATCTGCGGCGAAAAGGTAGCCGAGCCAAAGGCAAGGGTATAGGACGGGAAGATAGTGTGCATGCCGTTTTGAAGGAAATAAATCATGAAAAAGCTTATTGAAAAGGCGAATATTTTAATCGAGGCTTTGCCGTATATCAGGAATTTTTACGGCAAGACCTTTGTCATCAAATACGGCGGGGCTGCTCAGGTTGAAGATGATTTGAAGGATTCATTTGCGCAGGATGTGGTTCTCTTGAGCTTCATCGGCATCAAGCCTGTTATCGTTCATGGCGGAGGCCCTAAAATCAGCGCAACCATGAAGAAAATGGGCAAGGAGCCCACATTCATTCATGGCCAGCGCGTGACGGATAAAGAGACGATGGATATTGTTGAAATGGTCCTTGGCGGGCTTATAAATAAAGAGATTGTTGCATTGATAAACAGTCACGGCGGCAAGGCGGCGGGATTGAGCGGTAAAGACGGAGGACTTATAAAGGCGAAGAAGAAGGTCATAAAGAAGGCTACCGATACAGGAGACGAAGAAATAATTGACATTGGTTTGGTCGGTGAGGTTGAGTTGGTCGATCCCGAGATACTGAATTCCCTTGAACGGGACGGGTTTATACCTGTTATCTCGCCTATCGGCGTTGGGAGTAAAGGTGAGGCATTTAACATCAATGCCGATTATGTTGCATCAGCGGTAGCCTCTGCTTTAAAGGCCGAAAAGCTGATACTGCTTACGGATGTGCCAGGAATAAAGGATAAAAACGATAATGTAATATCGTCTGTAAATAAAAAAGGCATTAAAAAGCTCATTGATGAAGGCACTGTCTCAGGAGGTATGCTTCCAAAGGTTCAGGCTTGCACCCGCGCACTGGATGGCGGAGTGAAAAAGACACATATTGTTGATGGCAGGATTCCGCACTGCCTGCTTTTGGAAATATTTACTAAAGAAGGAATAGGGACAGAAATAGTTGGTTAATCCTCAGCGATGTGTTTTGAGAAGCAGTCACGGCTTCAAAGCCTTTATCAATGCGATAAAATTATTTATCTGCCTGTTTATACTGTTTAATGTAAAGGCTATATTGAAGTTGCCCTTAAACGGCGCGAGGGTTCGGCGCTAAGGTATCGCTGATAAAGGCTTTTTATCCATGTCTGCTTCTCAGTTATAACAAAGCTCTCACAATCTTCAGATTTCTCGGATCGTCCTCTTCGCTTTTTTTCGGCGTTTCGAGAATTAAGGGAATGGTTTTAAATGCAGGATGGTTTATGAATTTTTTCAATCCTTCTTTGCCGATGCCACCATGTCCGATATGTTCGTGCCTGTCAACATGGGAGCTGTAGCCTTTCTTTGAATCATTGAGATGGACGAGTTTTACATTGTTAAATCCGATATATATATCTATCTCTTTTATAAGCCCTGATAAACCCTTTTCATTTTTTATGTCATATCCTGCTGCAAAGGCATGGCATGTGTCGATTACCACGCCTCCTATCAGAGGACTGCCTGTCCCGTCTATAATCTCAGCAATGTCTTTTATGTGTGATGATATGTCTCCCCTCTCTCCGGCAGTATTTTCAAGAAGGAGTTTTGATCTCCATACCTTATTTCTTGCGACTCTTTTAAGTGCCTCTATAGCCCTTTTACGGCCGACTTCTTCTGAATCCTGCGATGCGCTGCCTGTATGGAGTATCACGCAATCGGCATCCAGCAAGTCTGCGATGTCCATTTCTTGAATTAGCAGTTCTATTGATTTTTCAAGTATGTTTTTATCCGAGGCAGCAAGGTTTATGAGATATGATGTGTGAATAAAAACCGGATTTATATTGTAGGACTTTCGCAATTCTTTAAATTGCAGAATTGAATCCGACGGTATTTCTTTCACAATCCACTGCCTTGGATTATGGGAAAATATCTGAACGGTATTGCAACCCAGTTCTTTTGCCCTCTCAATGGACAGATGAACACCGCCTGCTATGGATGTATGAACGCCGAGCCTTCTAATCAACTTTGACATATGCTAATATACAATAAACAAAAACAGACTTTCAGGGAAACTCTATGAAGACATGGACACATCCGGGTGGCAAGCTAAGAGAACTCGGCGCTGAATCATTAACCGATGCAGAGCTTTCATCAATCCTTATTTCTACGGGCACAGGGAGATTGATGTGATTGTGAGTGGGATTTTGAGGGCGTGATGCATAATTATTTGATTGAAAAACTTCCTTTAGTTTGTGCATGGATAGAAGAAACACTTAATCACCATACGCCAAACTCTTGTTCTGTCAAAGATTTTGTTTCAATTCAAAAATTTCATCGTTTGCCTCATTATTTTACAGATGGATTTCTTTCTCGCGCAAAGGTTGTATTAGTGGAGAAAGTACCGAAGCCTCCACTTTCATCGATGGGACTTTCAATGTTTGAGAGCTTTGAGAAAGCTGATGTTGCAGGAACCACTTATAAAGACACTTACTTTATTAAGCGTCAAAATTGTTTTGATGAATCTCTTCATTTCCATGAGCTTGTACATGTTGTTCAATGGGACTACTTAGGAATAGAGAAGTTTTTGCTTGCCTATGCGTTGGGATTAATTAATCATGGTTATGTTAACAGTCCACTGGAGGTTATGGCGTATGGCCTTCAACAATATTTTATCCAGAATCCAGGTCTATTCGCTGTAGAAGACATTATTCGGTCAGAGCTTGATACCATTATGCCGAGCATTCTGGATAATGCGTTTAAGGGTAAGTTGTAGCTTTCCATATTCTAACCTTGGAAATATAACTATCTGAAAAAATAAACCACTTTACAATACTTTCCCAATATGCTGCTTATAATAAGCATAATTGGAAAGCAAGTGAGTTGCGCTTAAAATATAATGGGTTCTATTTTCATAATATCTACGCTGTATGTTCTGAATAGGACGCAAGATGAGTTGTAATTCCTTGACAATAAAAACCCTTTAGTGGTAGTTTTTCTGTTATGCCAATTGATTACAAGGATACCCTTAATTTACCACAAACAGACTTTCCCATGAAGGCAAACCTCAATCAGAGGGAGCTTGAGATACTGAAATTATGGGAAGAGAAGTCCATTTACAGAAAGCTTCAGGAGAAAAATAAGGGCAATAAGAGCTTTATCCTCCATGACGGGCCGCCTTATGCAAACGGCAATATTCATATAGGCCATGCATTGAACAAGATTCTCAAAGACATGATCGTCAAATACAAATCTATGCAGGGGTATTATTCTCCCTATGTTCCGGGATGGGACTGCCATGGCCTTCCCATAGAGCTTCAGGTGGATAAGAATTTAGGCGACAAAAAAGAGCAGGTTGATGTCTTAAAAAAGAGGCAGCTCTGCAGGGAATATGCCGACAAGTTCGTGAATATACAGAGGGATGAGTTTAAGAGGCTTGGCGTATTTGGTGATTGGGACAATCCTTATCTCACAATGTCTTATGATTATGAGGCATCAATTGTCAGGGAGTTTTTCAGGTTTGTAAATAACGGCTCTGTCTATAAAGGCAAAAAGCCTGTGCACTGGTGTCCTTCATGCGTTACTGCCCTTGCAGAGGCAGAAGTGGAGTATGCAGATAAGGAATCCCCTTCAATATTTGTAAGATTTCAGATCGTAGAAGATGACATTTCAAAGTACCTTCCACAATTAGCAGGCAAAAAGACATATATCGTTATCTGGACAACTACTCCATGGACGCTTCCTGCAAACCTTGCGCTTGCAGTGCATCCAGAGCTTATCTATGCTGCAGTTGAGGATGCCACGGAAGATGAAAATGCAATACATATAGTTGCAGAGGATAATCTTGAAAATCTCAAAGAGAAGGATATTATCAAAGGAAATGTTATCCTGAAAATTTCCGGCGACAAACTCGAAGGCATGAGGGCAAGACATCCATTTATAGAAAGGGAATCAAAGGTTATTCTTGGAGATTTTGTTACTGTCGGCGAAGGCTCTGGCATTGTTCATATTGCGCCGGGACATGGCGAGGACGATTATGAGGCAGGCCTTAAATACGGCCTTGATATATATGCACCTGTTGATGATAGGGGCAAGTTCACAAAACATGTCCCTGAATTCGAAGGCCAGTTCGTATTCAAGGCAAATGAAGGCATCATAGAGACATTGAAAGAAAAAAACGCCCTTTTGGGCATTGATAAGATCAGGCATTCGTACCCCCACTGTTGGAGATGCAAAAAACCCGTCATATTCAGGGCAACTGCCCAGTGGTTCATATCCATGGAAAAAAGGAATCTCAGGCAGAAATGCCTGAAGGAGATAGAGAGGGTTGAATGGATTCCTTCATGGGGCAGGGAGAGAATATACGGAATGGTCACAAACAGACCGGACTGGTGCATTTCGAGGCAGAGGTCGTGGGGAGTGCCTATAACTCTAATCACATGCGAAGACTGCGGAACATTTATCAAGGATGAAGAATTGTTCAACAGGATAGTGAAACTTACAGAACAGCATGGCGCTGATATCTGGTTTAAAGCCGATGTCAAAGACCTGCTGAAAGACGGCTATAAATGCAAATGCGGCAGTACATCCTTTAAAAAGGAAATGGATATCCTCGATGTGTGGTTCGATTCAGGCGTTAGCCATGCAGCGGTTTTAGAAAGGGATGAAAGGCTTTCGTGGCCTGCTGCAATGTATCTCGAAGGGAGCGACCAGCACAGGGGGTGGTTCCAGAGTTCTCTGCTTGCATCTGTAGGCACAAGGGAAAAGGCCCCATATAACATAGTCCTCACCCACGGATTCACTGTTGACGGCCAGGGAAAGAAGATGTCAAAGTCCCTCGGAAATGTTATTGCACCGCAGGAGGTTGTAAAAGCCAATGGCGCAGATATTCTCAGATTGTGGGTCTCTGCAGAGGATTACCGTGACGATGTAAGGCTTTCAAAGGAGATAATAAACAGGCTCACAGAGGCATACAGGAAGATCAGGAATACAGGAAGATTTCTTTTAGGCAATACCTATGATTATGACGGAGAGGATTACAGCAATAATCTCCTCGAAATAGACAGGTGGGCAATGTCGAGGCTTCAGGGACTTATAAAGAAAGTCACAGAGGCATACGAAGATTTTAATTTCCACGAGGCATTTCATTCCATTTATAATTTTTGCATCGTTGATATGAGTTCCTTTTATTTCGATATACTGAAAGACCGCCTCTATACATTCAGGGCAGATTCTAAAGAGAGGCGTGCAGCCCAATGGGTTATGTATCAGATACTCGTTGACATGACAAGGCTTATGGCGCCTGTTTTATCATTTACTGCTGATGAGATATGGAATTATGTGCCAAAAAAGCAGTCAGCAGACACAGAGAGTGTTTTTCTTTCAGGATTTCCTGTTATAAAGGAAGAATTTGTGGATGAAGTGCTGGAGAAGAGATGGGAAAGGCTTATAAAGGTAAGGGATGAGGCAAACAAGGCCCTTGAGATAAAGAGAAAGGATAAATTTATAGGCAACGCCCTTGAGGCAAAACTGATATTTTATCTGCCGGATGAAGAGTTAAATCTTTTGCAGACGTATAAAGAATTTTTACCTGCCCTCTTTATCGTCTCTGCTGTCGAGATTTATCCGTCTGGACAGAAGACAGGGGATGTTTATGAAAGCACGGAGATTAAAGACATGTTCATAAAAGTCGAAAAGGCATCGGGCCAGAAGTGCGAAAGGTGCTGGAACTGGAGCGAGTCCGTAGGCAAATTCGAAGCCCATCCGCAGGTCTGCGAAAGATGTTACAGTGCAATTACATGATAGCGTTTAGCAGTCAGCAGTCAGCAGTCAGCAAAGGAAAACATAGTATTATTTTTTATTTTCTCGTTTCACTTTCCATCTTCACGCTCGACCAATTTACTAAATATCTCATAAAGAGCTATGTGAGTCCGTATGAGATTATAAGGGTATTACCTTTTTTCAATATCGTCTATGTCGAGAATATCGGCTCTGCCTTTGGAATGTTTAAGAGCCTCGGCAATGTCTTCTTTGTAGTAATTGCAGCACTGGCTATGGTTTTTGTAACAATCCTTATCATCAGAGATAAAGACAACAGGCTAAGCTTTTCCCTGATACTCGGCGGTGCTGCTGGAAATCTTACAGACAGGATTATACGCGGCTATGTCATAGACTTTCTCGATGTGTATGCCGGCAGATTTCATTGGCCTGCATTCAATGTGGCTGATTCAGCGCTTACCATCGGGATCTTCATGTTTGCTCTTAAATTATTTTTTGAGCATAAAAGATCCGGGAAATAGTCCGAAACCTGAAACATATTCTGAGATGTAGTAAAATTTTATATGGCGACAATTGCTGATGCAGAAGAGTTTTTTGCGAAGGGGTTAAATGAGCTTGCTGTGGGACACGGCCTATCTGCCCTTGTTCATTTTGAAAAGGCAGTCCAGATTGAAGAGGTGCCTGTTTATGTCTCTTATTTAGCATTGTGCATAGCAAAGGGCGTGGGCAGATCAGAAAGGCGATTTCCCTTTGCGAAGATGCAATAAAAGGAGAACCCGAAAATCCTATCCATTATCTTAATCTCGGCAAGATATACCTCCATGCGGGTGATAAAGAAACCGCAATACATGCCTTCAGGGCCGGCTTGAAATACAAAATAAACCAGCAGATTATCGATGAGCTAAATAAACTTCAGACGCGAAAGCCTCCGGTTATTCCTTTTTTAGAAAGGAATAATCCGATTAATAAGTATTTAGGAATTATACTCAGCAGGTTGGGTTTAAGGTAAGCCTTTATCAGCCTTCTCTGAAAGACATGGTCAATTCATACACTCCTGCTTCTGCACGCCTTTCGATGACGAACCCCATTCTTTCAAAGAGATTGAGCATCGGCTTGTTATCTATCAACACCTCGGCAGTAAATCCATGAAGACCATTTTTCTTTGCGAGATAAGTCAGGTATGAAAGAAGCTCGGCGCCTATGCCTTTGCCCTGATAATCATCTCTGACCACAAACGCAACTTCTGCGGTATGTGCATTTTCATCTATATAATACTGTCCCATGCCTATGATCATCTCTTTCCCTCCCTGCTCTATCACAGCAAGTATTACCATCTCTTTTGTGTAATCGATGATCACGAATTTCTGCAGGCGCTCATGGGGCATATCCCTTCTTGTGGAGATGAACCTGTGGTGTATGCATTCATCTGTAAGGGAATAAAAGAAGTCCTTAAGCAGCGGCTCATCGCTCATTCTCACGGGACGTAGAAATATCCGGAGTCCTGCCTTTGTGGTTCTGTAAGTTTCCATATCTTCAGGATACTCTCCCTTTTCTCCGGGGATAAATGCCTGGTCTTTATATACGAGGTTCAGCTTTTTTGCCTCTTCTATAAGCCACGGTCTGAACTTTGGATGTGCGATCGCTATTAAAGCCATTGCTCTCTCTTATATTTTTTCCATGAAGATATGCAATGCCGTACTCTGTGACAACATAATGAATGTCGCCTCTGGTTAAAGTTACTCCAGCGCCTTCCTTGAGATTCGGAACTATCCTTGATATTGTGTCATTTTCAGCGGTGGATTGGAGTGCGAGTATGGTCTTTCCTCCCTGCGAAAGCACTGCTCCCCTCATGAAATCTGCCTGTCCGCCGATTCCGCTGTAGAATATCCTTCCGAGAGATTCTGCTGTAGCCTGTCCTGTCAGGTCTATTTCCAGTGCACTGTTTATTGCTGTCATGTTTTTGTGCCGGGCTATAACCAATGGATTGTTTGTGTAGCTCACAGGCCTGAACTCAATGGATGGATTGTCGTGAAGGTATTCATAGGTCTCTTTTCTGCCCATGCAAAAGGCTGCCACGGTTTTGCCTTTGTTAAGCTCTTTTCTTGTGTTATCCACAACCCCATTTTTCATAAGCTCGATAACGCCATCGGTCAGCAGTTCTGTATGTATGCCGAGATTCTTTTTATTGTTCAGGTGTGACATTATGGCATTTGGAATTGTCCCGTATCCCACCTGAATTGTGTCTCCATCCTGAATAATGCGCGAGACATACGTACCGATCCTCTGGGCAATATCATCGGGAACGCTTGCCTCAAACTCCAATAGCGGCTTGTCATACGACACAATAAAATCCACATTTTTTATGTTTATAAAGGTCTCGCCATGAACGCGGGGCATGTATGAGTTCACCTGTGCTATGACAAGAGATGCAGACTCCACTGCTGCCTTAACAATATCAACGCTTATCCCGAGACTCATATAGCCATGGTCGTCAGGAAGGGATGTCTGTATCAGGGCCACATCTACAGGTATGCGCCTGGTGTAAAACAGATTCGGAACTGCAGAGAGGAATATGGGGTGTAGTCTGCAACTCCCTTATTGACGGCAGCCTTTGTGTTATTGCCGATGAAGAAGGAGTTGTGCCTGAAGGTATCCCTGAATTTTTCGTCAGCATAGGGAGCAACTCCGA
>NZ_DAIOFX010000015.1:0-31577 GCF_036745535.1 Dissulfurispira sp. | reverse complement strand
AAAAGAATTGAGGAAGTTATTAAGAAACCATCTGCATTTTTAAAGCACGAAGAGAGGCAAGTTTATGCCTAAACAGGGAACATTAGCTAACGATTCCGGAAATATTTTAGAGTAGACCGTAAAAACTATTTTTTCGGCAAAAGGTTTTACTAAAGCGCTTTATCGAGAATGGGCTAAAAATTCTCAGAAGTATGGCAATGAACTGCTTCTAATGAATGTGCCTTTTACCACTATTTATCAGCATGGCGGGAACACAGAATTCAGACTGATATCTGAACGATACAATATGGATATTAGGATCGAATGTAAATGGCAGCAGGTCGCTGGCTCTGTTGATGAGAAGCTGCCTTACTTATATCTGAATTGCATAGAGGCCATGCCGGAAAAGCACATCATAATTATCATCGATGGTGATGGTTGGAAGAATTGTAATCATAGAACACTTGGAAGTTAAAAAAGCGACATCGAAAAAATCAAAAAAGCCTTTAATGTAAAAGACAATTCCGAAGCGATAAAGAGGGCATTGGATATGGCATCGGGTAAAATCGAACTTGAGGGCATTTTCCAGAAGCATAAAGGCATAAAGATTAAAAAGGTCTATGCTTAAAAAGCTGATAGACACCAATATTTTCATTGACAGATTTTCAAACCCCGACCTGTATAAAGAAATTTTTTGTCCGAAGGATTAGTTTATATATCCTCCATCGTGCTGATGAAAATCAGAGCAGGCGACCACACAAGAGAAGCGATTCATGCATATAATGAACTCTCTAATTTTTTCAGGCGGGTAGACAGGATTATTGTGCCTTTTGTAAGAGATTTTGAAAAAGCAGGGGAAATTATTGCCGGTCTTCAGAGCGTCAAAGGATATGACATCAAGAAATCTGCATCTATAACAAATGATTGCCTTCTCGCCGCATCTGCCAGAAGCATGGGCGCTATAGTATATACACAAAATAAGAAAGATTTTAAGGCGATAAAAGATATTTTTGATTTTGAAGTTTCTTTTGTTTAAACTCCACCTGTCTCCAAAATCCGCTCGAAGCGAGTCTCGCGAAGAGTCGCGCCGACCAACATCCAAATAGTCCGGAAGTTCGGAAGGGAGGAAAACTACACCTGTACGGTTTTTAATTCTTCTGAAGGGGGACGTTTTCTGTTCGGACAGTATATCACGGGGCAGGACTCGCAGCTTTCAGCAGAGTCTATCTCAAAGCCGAAGGGGATCAATTCTCCGCAGTCGCATTGCCAGCCTTCTGGGGTATGTTTTGATAATGCATTATCACAAAAAGGACATTTAAGCATATGTTTAATTTAAGTATAGAACCGGGGAAAATATTTTTTTATGACGTGTATCATATGGATGCACACCCCTGTGTATTCATCCCTTCCTTGAATCCTCAAGGTTACGAACAATCTCTGCGCCTATGAGGAATATGCAGGATGAATAGAAGACCCACAGGAGGAATATCACAAAGGCCGAGAGGGGTCCGTATATGGTTCCTAATTTCGCAACCTTTACTACATAGAGGGTGAAGGTGTGCTTTGCTGCTTCAAGAAGGATTGCTGTAAATAACGCCCCTGATAATGCGCAGCTGAGTCTTATCCTTTTTTTCGGGAGGAAGATGTAGAGCGTGGCTGCGGTCAGGAATACCAGTATCAATGGCACGACAAATTTTATTACAAAGCCTGTTATCTTCCCAATCTTTACATCCGGGAAAAATTCCTGAAGTGTCTTAAGCATCGAGATTGCAGCTGTTGCGCCAAAGGAGGCAAGGATAAAGGCAATTATCAGGGTGATGATGAATAGGGAAAGTATAAAGGATATTATAAACGACCTCTTAGACCTTGTCTTAAATATCACATTTATTGCTGTTTCGAGAGATGAAAAGAGCTGATAGGATAGCAAGCCGTAAAGGATGAATGTGAACTGCCCGATTCCTTTATAGGATATTATTTTCCTTAATTCATTTGTTATCTCGGATGTAATCTTTGGAAAGAAGCCAACGAGCTTTGCTGAGAAGAATCTGAGGAGATCTTCGTGTTCTCCAAGAAAATACCCAAAGATTGTCACAAGGAGGAGGCAGAAGGGGACAATTGCCATCATGGTAAAGTATGATATTGAGGCTGCGAGCATTAGCCCGCCGTCCCTGAAGAAGTCCACGAAGCTTCTGAATATCACCTTTATATATTGCATCGTTGCTCAATTATAACAGAATCGATTGCTGGCAGTGCGTAGGCATGGTATTATTTTAGTATGAAAAGGATTTTATATATATCGGCTGTTTTATGCATTGTCTTATTCTCCTGCGCCACAGGCAATTATCTGAAGACAGAAGGTGCAAAGGATGCGGATATCAAAGGTTCTTTCACCCTCATACTTTACGGCAGCAGGCATTTAAATGATATTGAGACCATAGCAATTCTTGACATCGAAGGAGACAGCTACAGCTTTGAGCCGTATGCACCTGAATTTGACTACAAGATTAAAAAAGATATTCCTGCTAAAGAGGCACTGGAGGAAGCAGAGAGGTTTGTAAGCTGGCACAGCTCATTTTATCGTACACAATTAAGCAGGATTCTTGATGAAAAAGGCAATGTCATAGGATACGAATTGAGACCGCTTTACCGACCTCTTGCCTTCGGTGTTTCGGATGTCCTCGATGTCGATTACAGGATTGAAGACGGCAGGGTGGTCGTGAGAATAAGGCTCAAGCCGCAGATCGAAAGGATGCTCTTTGACGGAGACAAATCAAAAGAGGATAATTAGTTATATCTGAGATCCAGCGATAAGGATAAGTCTCTTTCGTTCAGGAGCTCTGTTTTGACAGTTCTAATGCTTCTTTCGCTACAGTCGCAAAGAACTGTTACCAAAACATAGCTATTCGCTCCAGAGACCTATCCGTATCGCTGGATTTATTATACTGTCTGAAAAAAGTATACATCTCCTTGCCATATGCGTTTAATGGCTTGTTTTCAAGGTTTTCAGGCGATTTTTCGATTAAAAGATGGCATCCTGCGGTGTATTAAAAAATATACACTTTTTTGTGTCAGTGAGTGTAAAATAGTGGTTAATGCCGATTTTTATTTCTGGCATCGATATTGCGTAGTATCTAATTACAATTTTAGGAAGGGGGCGTTATGGAGAAACAGCGGATATTGGTCGTTGACGATGACCCTGTGATATGCCTGAGCTGTAAAAGGATACTGGGTGCAGAGGGTTTTTCGGTATTTACTGTAGAGGATGGGGAAAGCGCAATCGAGAAGGTCTCGAAGGAGGAGTTCGATCTGGTTATAACAGACATCAGGCTTCCTGATGTGTACGGGCTTACGGTTGTGCAGGAAACAAAGACCGTACAGCCGAAGGCGGATGTCGTCGTTGTTACAGGCTATCCCTCCCTCGAGGATGCAAAGGAGTCCATAAGGCTTGGCGCATTTGAATACCTGGAAAAGCCTTTTACGCCTGACTTTATGATGAATGTCGCAAGGAAGGTCTTTGACAAAAGGGGCTGGATACTGAGAAAGGCATACATCGACCAGTTCAGGAATTATGTTGTACCTGCATCAGAGATGGACAACCTTACAATTTATTATAAGGACGGCACATGGGCACGGCCTACGAAGGATGGAGGATGGGAAATAGGGGTTGATGTAAGGCACTTCCTCGTGAGCGGTCAACTGCTTTATGTGGACATGCTGATGGATATTAAGGCAGTTGCTGCAGGAGAGCCCTTTGCAAGGCTGCTTTCAGGCGAAGGGAATATCTATGACATAAAGGCCCCGATGACAGGAGTGGTGCAGGCTACCAACGGCCATGCCAATGACGCCATATGTTCTCTTTTAAAGGACCATCTGTGCGAAGGATGGTTTTTATGGCTTATTAAGATTAATCCAATAACTGCATAAGGAGGATAAGGGATGAAGGGGAATATCCTTGTGGTTGATGACGAACAGATTGTCCTGAGGAGCTGCGAGAGGATACTATCGCCCGAGGGATACGGGGTTGACACAGCAACATCTGCAAAAGACGCCCTATCTCTGCTCGATAGGAATCTATACGACCTCATAATTACCGATATCAAGATGCCTGAGATGGACGGCATAGAGTTTATGAGACAGGCGAGGGCGAAGAACCCTGATATAAACATAGTGGTGATAACAGGCTACCCGTCGCAGGAGAGCATCAGGGAGGCATTGAGCTTGAGGATAATAGATTATCTGCCGAAGCCTTTCTCTCCAACCCATCTCATTGAGGTAACGAACAATGCTGTTGAACTAAAGAAAAAAGGCGTTGCACCCGAGCCTCAGGTCGAGGTTTATACCGAAGATGTGGCTGCAAAATTAGATGAAATCATAAATAAATATAAACACAAGCCGGGAAGCCTTATCCCGGTTCTTCAGGAGTCACAGGAGCTTGTGGGGTATCTGCCGCCTGTTGTACAGAGGCATATATCAAAGGGATTGAGAATACCTGTAAGCGAGGTGCATGGAGTCGTATCCTTCTATTCATTCTTTACAATGAAGCCCAAAGGCAAGCACAACATCAGGGTATGCCTCGGAACCGCATGCTATGTCAAGGGCGCTGAAGAGATAGTCAAGAAGTTCAGCGATGGACTTAAGGTTGATGTGGGCGGAATAACAACAGACAAGAAGTTCTCGCTCGAGACAGTGAGATGTCTCGGTGCATGCGGGCTTGCGCCTGTCGTTGTTGTGGATAAGGACACCCATGGCTCTGTCAACCCTGTAAAGACGCTGGAGCTCTTGAAGGAATATGAATAAAAAAATAGGAGGAATATATGCCCAGATTAACGGTTGATGATTTAAAAAAGATCAAGGAAGATTATAAGGCATCCCTCACATTAAGGGAGGGAGGCTACAGGGCTAAGATAACTGTTCACATGGGTACATGCGGGATTGCTGCTGGTGCGCGAAAGGTGATGGAGGCGCTCCTCGATGAGATAAATAAAGGCAATGTGAAGGATGTGATTGTGACAACATCCGGATGCGCAGGGCTTTGCAGCAAGGAGCCCATGGCAACAGTTGAGATAATAAACGAGGCGCCTGTGAAATATGTCTATCTCAACGAAGATAAGATAAAGAAGATATTCAAAGAGCACGTAATGGAAGGAAATGCGGTTCAAGACTACGCCCTTGTCGTGGGCAGCGAAACAGCATACTAAAGACAGGTAAAGGCAAAGGTAGAGGTAGAGAAGAAACAAAATTTTTGGAGGAGAGATGGAAAGGTATCGTGCGAGTGTTATGTTGTGCGGAGGCACCGGCTGCATAGCCGGAGGCAGTCTGAAGGTAAAGAATGCTCTTGACGAAGAACTCAAAAACAGGGGGCTTCAGAATGAAATAAATGTTGTCCTTACAGGTTGCAACGGGTTCTGTGCGCAGGGCCCTGTTATGACCGTTTATCCGGAAGATATATTTTATGAAAAGGTCACTGTAAAAGACATCCCTCTTATTGTTGAAGAGCACTTCATAAAGGGAAGGCCTGTTGAGAGGCTCATGTATAAGGAGCCTACCAAGAAGCAGACAATACCTTTAATGAGGGATATACCGTTCTTCAGCCTCCAGGTTCTCAGGGCATTAAGGAACAAAGGTCTCATAGACCCCGAAAAGATAGAGGAGTATATTGCACGTGATGGGTATCATGCTGCTGCAAAGGTGTTAACAGAGATGACCCCTGAGCAGGTAATAGAAGAGATTAAGAAGTCAGGACTCAGGGGCAGGGGAGGCGCTGGATTCCCTACAGGCTTGAAGTGGGAGTTCTGTTCGAAGGTAAAGGGAGACCAGAAGTATATCCTTTGCAATGGCGACGAAGGAGACCCGGGTGCATTCATGGACAGGAGCATTATGGAGGCAGATCCCCATGTTGTCCTTGAGGGCATGATTATCGGAGCAAGGGCGATAGGTGCGAATAAAGGCTACATATACGTGAGGGCAGAGTATCCCCTCGCGGTGCATAGGCTTCAGCTTGCCATAAAGCAGGCAAAGGAATACGGTCTCCTTGGAGAAAATATTTTAGGTACCGGCTTTAACTTCGACATCGAGATATATCAGGGCGCAGGCGCATTTGTGTGCGGCGAGGAGACAGCACTGATGAGGTCAATAGAAGGAAAGAGGGGAATGCCGAGGCCGAGACCACCGTTCCCTGCACAGAAGGGACTCTGGGACAAGCCCTCTGTGCTCAACAATGTCGAGACATATGCAAACATCCCCCAGATAATATTGAACGGAGGAGAGTGGTACAGGAGCCTTGGTACAGAGAAGTCAACAGGCACAAAGGTCTTTGCATTGAGCGGCGCCATAAACAACATAGGTCTTATAGAAGTTCCCATGGGAATTCCTCTTAGAAAGATAATATACGATATCGGCGGCGGGATACCAAAAGGCAGGAAGTTCAAGGCAGTTCAGCTCGGAGGCCCGTCAGGCGGATGCATTCCGGAGCATCTCCTCGATACTCCTGTAACATACGAAGACATTGTCCAGACCGGCGCAATCGTCGGTTCAGGCGGTATGGTTGTCATGAATGACCTCAACTGCATGGTGAGCGTTGCAAAGTTCTTTCTCGAATTTACCGCAGAAGAGTCATGCGGAAAATGCCCTCCGTGCAGGATCGGCACAACGGTCATGCTCGATATGTTGACGAACATAACAGAGGGCAGGGGCAAGGAGGGAGATATAGAGCTCCTTGGAGACATGTCTCGGGATATAATAGCAACATCCCTCTGCGGATTGGGCCAGACAGCGCCGAACCCTGTCCTGACAACAATAAAATATTTCAGGGACGAGTACGAGTCCCACATAAACGAAAAATGGTGCAAGACCGGCGTATGCAAAGAACTCTGCACATTCTACATAGATGAAGAAAAATGCAAGGCATGCGGCGCATGCAAGAGGGTCTGCCCCCAGAACGCAATCTCAGGCGAAAAGAAGGTCCCTCACCGCATCGATCAGTCCATATGCATACAATGCCGCTCATGCTATGAGGCATGCAAGTTCGATTCTGTGAAGATAGGGCCGAGGAGTTACAGAGAGATTCTGAAAGAGAATATGCCTGCACAGGAAATTCTAAGAGAAATGCATATGGCTGTGCTTGCCGGAAAAGAAGAATAAAAGGAGGAATAAGATATGCCAATAGAGCTTACAATAAACGGAAAGAGTATAAAGGTTGAGCCAGGGACGACCATTCTTCAGGCAGCACAGAAAAACGGCATTTATATACCCAATATGTGCTATGACAAGAGACTCAAGCCTTACGGCGGATGCAGGCTCTGCATTGTGGAGGTTGAAGGGCAGACGAGGCTCTTTGCTGCATGCTCAACCCCTGTTACAGAGGGCATGGCAGTACAAACAGAGACGCCAAAGCTTGCAAAGGCGAGGAAGTTTGTCCTTGAGCTCCTTCTTGTTCACCATCCACTTGACTGCCCCATATGCGACAAGGCAGGGGAGTGCGACCTTCAGGACCTTGCCTTTAAATACGGTCCTTCCCAGAGCAGGTTTGTGGCTGAAAGAAAGCATGACCCGGAAAGGATCGATGCACCCATTGTTGAGAGGAATCCGAACAGGTGCATCCTCTGCGGAAAGTGCGTGAGGGTCTGTGCAGAGCATCAGGGAGTGGGCGCGATAAACATAATAGGCAGGGGGTTTAAGTCAAAGATAAGCCCTGCCTTTGAGGAGACCCTCAACTGCGAGTTCTGCGGCCAGTGCATAGACGCATGCCCTGTTGGAGCCCTCGGCGCAAAGCCTTACAGGTTCCGCTCAAGGGTGTGGTATATGGACGAATACGAGACCATATGCCCTTATTGCGGATGCGGTTGTACGACGAATGTGAGCATAAGGGAAGGAAGGATAATAAGGGCAAGGGGCAAAGAGGACGTAGGAATAAACGAGGGGAATCTCTGCAGCAAGGGCAGGTTCGGGTTCGATTACATATATTCGGAAAACAGGCTCACAACCCCAATGATTAAAAAGGACGGGAAGCTTGTGCCTGCATCATGGGAAGAGGCCCTTGAGCATGTGTCAAAGAGGCTTGAATCTATTAAGGAACAGTACGGGCCGTCTGTCATCGGAGCAATCGGCTCCCAGAGATGCACTATGGAAGACAACTATATGCTCCAGAGATTCATGAGGGATGTTATTGGCACGGATAATATAGATTCTGCAGCACGATTCGGCTATGCAAAGGCGCAGAGGGCAATGGAAAAGGCATTCGGCACGGACTTCCTGCCCATAAAATGGGATGCCCCCCTTAATACAGATTTCATGCTGGTTGTGGAGTCGGATATAACATCCACACTTCCGGTGTGGGGATTGAATTTCATCAAGGCAAGGAATGACGGTGCAACGCTGATCGTCGCAGATACAAGGGAGACAAAGCTTGCGAGGAACAGCACACAGTGGTTAAGGATACGGCCTGGTTCAGGCACTGTGCTTTTAAATGGTGTCGCCAAGGTCATAATAGACAAAGGTTTGTATGACAAGAATAAGGCTTCTTCAATAAAGAATTTTGATGCCCTTGTGAGCAGCCTGAAGGAGTTTGCGCCATCGGCAGTCTCCAAGATTACAGGCATACCTGAAAACGAGATATTAAGCCTTGCGCAGTCTTATGCCTCTTCCAAAAAGCGGCTTGTGGCATTGACATCGAATGCATCGGAAAATACAAAGAGCATAAACACACTTCTTGCCGCTTCGAACCTCTTGCTCCTCATGGGCGACGGACCGGATGCCATACAGATACCTGCCGAGTTTTCGAATACCCTCGGAATGTGGATGGTAGGAGTCAGACCCCTTGCTGACGGAAAGGATGCCCACGAGATGCTTTATGAGGCAGGCACTATAAAGGCCCTTTACATAATGGGAGAAAACCCCCTCGTGACTTTCCAGGATGTATCGAAGGTTGAAAGGACACTGAAAGGACTTGAACTGCTTATAGTGCAGGATATATTCCTTACAGAGACTGCGAAGCTTGCAGATGTTGTCCTTCCTGCATGCAGCTGGTCAGAAAAGGAAGGGACATTTATGGCAGCCACAGGCAATATCCAGAAAATACCGAAACTGATATCAGAGACAGGACAGTCTATCCCGGACTGGAAGGTGTTCAGAAATCTTGCGAGGGTAATGAACAAAGACCTCGGGTTGAAGGGACTCATGGATATAAGGGCATTAATTGCAGACATGATTATCACAGGCGAGACAAGGGAGGTTCATCCTTCATTCAACCCTGTTTCTTACGAGGTCATGGAGAGCGTAAGCGATGAGTATCCCATGTTCCTTGTCACTGCAAATATCCTTCAGCATTCAGGGGCACTCTCTGTCCTTTCCAAAAACCTTGACTCTGTTGTATCCGATGCATACCTGCAGATAAATACAAAGGATGCGAAGAAACACAATATACATGATAATGCTTTTGTAAAGGTCAGATCAAAGAGGGGAGAGGTTTATCTGAAGGCAATGCTTTCCGAAGAGGTGCCTGAAGGTACGGTTTTTGCGCCCACGCATTTTGCACATGCAAAGGTTAATACCCTGACCTATCCTTCTCAGAACGGAGGCCTGCCGCTTGTGGCAGTAAAGATAGAGGCAGCATAAGCACGTAAGGGGGACTTCGTCCCCCTTACGAAAACCCCCTTGCTCTATTGCATTTGCCTTCAAATCCTCAAAAATAATTTTATAGATCTATTAATATTAATCAGCAGTAAAAAAATAATTTCTTGATATATAATAATAAAATGTTTCGAAACATTTATCTCGATATCCTCAATAACATTTCCGATGGCGTTTACTACATCAACAGCGACAGGAAGATAGAGTACTGGAACAAGGGCGCAGAAATCCTTACAGGATATTCATCTGAAGAGGTCAAGGGGAGAATTTGTGATGAGGTACTTTCATTCGAGGACGAATCCGGGGCCAAGCTGCCTGTCTATGAATATCCAGCGATCCTCTGTTTGCAGTCATCCAGAACACATGTTAAGAGCCTGTTCCTTGTAAATAAGAACAAAGAAAAGATATATATAGAGGAGCAGGCATCCCCTGTCTTGCGGGGAGGGAAAATAATCGGCGCTGTCTGTGTCTTAAGGGACAATATGCGGGTATTCCCTGCTGTTGAGGCGCATATAAAGAGCCAGAGGAGGGAAAGGCTGGTTCCCATATGCGCATGGTGCAAGAAGATAAAGATAAGCGAGGACTTATGGGAGCAGATAGAGAAACACCTTACAGACGAGGGGTTCGGGGTATTCACACACGGCATGTGCCCTGATTGTGCAGACAAGATATTTGAAAAGAAGGTCTATCTCGAGAGCTATCAGAATATCTGCAAGGCAATAAGTGCAAGCCTGTCCCTTAATGAGGTATTGAACCTTATCGTGACCAATGCCGTGAAGGTAATGAATGTGAAGGCGAGCATGCTCAGGCTTTTAAACAAGGAGACACAGAAGCTGGAGGTGGCTGCCTATTATGGACTGAGTGAAAGGTATGTAAATAAAGGCCCTGTTGATTACGACAAGAGCATCGCAGATGCCATGGAGGGCAAGGCTGTGTCTGTTTATGACATTACCTCTGATTCGGATGCGCGATACCGCAGAGATGCAGAGCAAGAGGGGATAAGGAGCATACTGTCGATTCCTGTCAAGTTTAAGAAAGAGGTGATCGGGGTTTTAAGGATGTATACTGCCGAGCCTGTAAAGTATAAGGATGAAGACCTGAAATTTATGACAGCAATAGCAGAGCAGGCAGCCATCGCAATAGTGAATGCAAGGACATTCGAAACCACCGTATCCCGTGCAAGGGAATATCTCAGGGTGTTTGAAGAGGTGACAAAGGCGGTGAGCTCTACATTAAGGCTGAATGAGGTGCTTAATCTCATAGTCAGGAAACTGCCCGAGGTAATGAACCTCAAGGCTGCTACTATAAGATTGCTCGATGCTACAGGCCAGAAGTTGGAGTTGGCAGCAGCCTATGGACTTAGCGAGAAATACCTTGGAAGGGGGCCTGTCGATACAGAGGAAAATGTAAGGGAGGCTCTCCAGACAAGGCCTGTTGCCATATACGATGTAACAACCGACCAGAGGATTAATTACCAGAAAGAGGCGATGGAGGAAGGGATAAAGAGCATGCTTACCCTTCCAATAATTGCAAAGGACAAGGTAATAGGGGTTTTGAGGCTGCTTACAGACATGCCGCGCCATTTTACAGAAGAGGATATTGCATTTTCAGCATCCCTGGCAGAGGTGTGCGGCACTGCAATCGAGAATGCAAAGATGTATGAGCAACTCTCCCGGCAAATCAGCAAATGAGTATATGGGTAAATGTGTATCTGATGTCAGAGCATTTTTAAAAATCTTTTACACCCATTTACTCATAAACCCATTCACTCATTTACTAATACAATGGAAGCTTTTATAAAGCGAAGGATATACAAGAGCGCCAGCGACTCTCTCGAAGAGAGGGAAGACCTCATAGCTATCGAAAAGAGGCTTAAGGTTTCTGTGAACGGCAAAGAGGTCTTGAGCCTCTACTGCACGCCTCATATGGTAAGAGAGCTGGTTGTCGGCATGTTCATGACCGAGGACATTATTAAAGGCAATTGGTGTGCCGAGAGAATGTCCATCGAGTATGGAGAGGATGTTTTGGTTGATATACCTGCAGAGGGAGAGGCCTCGACTGATGGAGCGGTTATCACATCAGGATGCATCGGTGGCATAACATTTCCAAAGAGATTGTCCTTACAGAAAATAGATGACCAGTTTCAGATAAAGATATCTGCATTAAAGGAATTGTTCAGGAGATTCCAGAATGCGTCCGAGCTTTATAAAATAACAGGATGCGTTCATAGCGCAGGGCTCAGCGACGGCAATGAAATCTTTTGCCTTGCAGAAGACATCGGAAGGCACAATGCAGTCGATAAGGTCATCGGCTATGCAATCCTTGAGAATATTCCATTCGAAGGCAAGATAATGCTCGCAAGCGGAAGATTGTCATCAGAGATTGTATCAAAGTGCGCAAAATGGGGAATACCCATGGTTGCGAGCAGGACATCTCCTACAAGCCTCGCAGTGGATATTGCCGAAAAAAGTGGAGTGACAGTTGTCGGCTTTATCAGGGCAGACAGATTGAATGTCTATACAAACCCGCAGAGGATTATAAGTTAGCAGTAGCCAGACGCTTTACGCCTAACGCTGCACAAGCTGATAGTTTGGTAGAAATTTCTTTCCTCTCAAAAATATTGTTTGCCAACTTACTATCTGATATAATGCCATTAAAAAATTAAATGCAGGATACGCTTAAAAATAAATGTTAGGGGGCAAATAACAGTAAGGAGGAGATATCATGCGCCAAGAGGTCAAATTAAAAGATGGGTCGAAGCTGGTCATTGCAGTTGAAGAAAAAGAGTGTAGCATTCTCACTACTCAGCACTATAGAATATGCTGATGGCACAAAGGGCAAATATACATGTACCTGCACTTGTGGTACGCCTCCAAACCAGACTAGTGACTCAAAGACCTGTGATAATCTGGATAATGTAGTCTGTGATTGTACTGGTTCAAGCGCCAGCGTTTCTTGCTAAAGGGCGGACAGGGGCTGGGTTTCTGGATATAGGAAGGAGTAAACAGTTTTATATGTGAGAGGTGGTAGGGGCAAAACTACATTCTTCAGTTAGAGAAGTAAAGCTATTCGCCCAACCAGTTGTTGCACCTGACAGCGGTCATTTGAGGCTGATAACTCTGAAAAAGCCTCCGGCTTATGGCCATTGAATACGGAAGGGTCAGATTAGCATCTGATATTCTGTTCTATTTCAACTTTTCCCTTTCAAGATAAATTGTCTCATCTGTTTATAAACAGTCTCTGAACGTATAGTGTGATATAATAGTTTAAAAACAAACAGGGACAGGGAGATGAACATACATGGCTAAGCTGAAAATCATATCGGACAGGGCAGATATAGCAGATATTGTTAAATCGGCAATTTCCGTCGAGATTAAAAACCGGAGATCGGCTTGAACAGAACCAATAAGGAAATAAAGCAGTTTGAAGATGAATATAAAATATCATCCGAGGCATTTATAAAGGAATTCTCTGCCGAGGATTTAAAGGGTGGCGACGAGGAATATATCAGATGGGCTGGAGAATTAAAACTACGGGATAGAATTCTGGAAGAACTGGAAAAGCTTAAAGACATAGAATATGTTGCTAACTGAGTATTTGCAGGACTTTGCAAAGACAATCGCTGAATATGCGGAAACCGGTCTTATTATTGCTTCAGAATTAAAGCTGATGCCAGAGCTGAAAAGATTGGCTTGATAAGGGCAACAATAGTATTTGAAAACGAATCAAAGCTTTTGTCACAGAACATGTTGACCTGAGATATAAGATTGAAAAACTCACATACTCCTTCCATTATCAGGATAAAGATGGCAGCATGATATTCAGATATGATAATGCAAAACATAAACCGGATTTAGGCTTTGATAGCCACAAGCATGTCAAAGAAAAAGTTCTTATATCTGAAGTGCCGGAGTTGAGAAATATTCTGGAAGAGATAATGGTGACTTTTTAAAGGCATAAATTACGAAAAGGTAAAATTAGCCTCTGATATTCCTACCATTTCATTTTTCTGCTCTAAGCATCTGCCTTGCATAGAAGATGTCTATTTACGCTGCGATAATCTCGATGTTGGATATCTGGGGTTTCGGCATTTTCATGGTAACAACAAAAACAGGGATGCCCCGCTTTTTGTTCTCTTCGAGAATCTTGTAGTTTTCTTCGTATAATTCCCTGCCATCCTCTGGAAGTATTACAAGGACAGCACCTTTGGGAATTTTATCGAGAACATCAGGGTTCTCAAAAGCATACTTCATCCATTCGGAATGAAGGTCTAAATTTTTTTTTCATAATTTCATCTTTTGTCATTTTCCTATCTCCTTTTCAAGGCTTTCTCTATATTGCCTCCAGTTTGCCTTAGCCCCTTTATGTCTCCGGCATATTCAAGCACCTGCCGGATATACTATATCTCCATTTTACCACACAACCATATGGCGGCATAGCAAAATCAACCCCGGCCGCTATTGTGTCTGGATATATTTTTAGGAAACAGGTAGGTGGTGGATAAAAGGCGCTTAATACAGAAAAAATTATCTGAATCTTGTTCCCTTCGTCAGCATCTGCATCATCTCTTCAGGCACAGGCGAGTGGTTTATAGCATCATCTTGCGATATCAATCCCTTTGTATAAAGCTCATGGAGCGACTGGTTCATGGTCTGCATTCCTGAGCGTGTCTGTCCTGTCTGCATCATGGAGTATATCTGGTGGAGCTTGTCTTCCCTTATAAGATTTCTTATGGCAGGTGTTGGCACGAGGATTTCGAGTGCAAGAACCCTTCCCTGTCCATCCTGCCTTGTTATCAATCTCTGTGAAATAATGCCTTCGAGCACAAAAGACAACTGAACCCTTATCTGCTCCTGCTGATGTGGTGGGAATACATCTATTATCCTGTTTATTGTCTGGACTGCCGAGTTCGTATGAAGCGTGGCCAAAGTCAGATGTCCTGTCTCTGATATCCTTATGGCTGCTTCTATTGTTTCGAGGTCGCGCATCTCGCCTATGAGCACAACATCGGGATCCTGTCTCAGTATGTATTTTAAGGCATTATTAAACGAGAATGTATCGGAGTTTACCTCCCTCTGGTTTATGAGGCATTTTTTATGGCTGTGCAGGAATTCTATTGGATCTTCCACTGTTACTATATGCGAATCCCTTTCAGAGTTTATCCTGTCTATCATTGTTGCGAGGGTTGTTGATTTTCCGCTTCCAGTGGGCCCTGTAACAAGGATGAGTCCGTGTGGTTTCTTAATGAGTTCTTCCACTACATCCGGCAGTCCCAATTCCTGAAATGTTTTAATGGTAAATGGGATTGCCCTGAATGCACCTGCAACCGCGCCTCTTTGGAGAAATATATTTGCCCTGAATCTGCTCAGTCCTTTTACGCCGAATGAGAGGTCAAGTTCATTGTTCTCCTCGAATTTATGTTTCTGGGATTCTGTAAGAATGCTGTAGCAGAGTTCCTTTGTGTCTTCAGGCGTCAAAGAAGGATTGCCTTCAACCGGAACAAGCCTTCCTGCTATGCGCAGCCTCGGCGGACTGCCTGTTGTTATATGCAGGTCGGATGCGCCCTTTTCTATCATTAATCTCAATAAATCAAATAATGAAGCCATAATCAGTCTTCAAAGGTTACCCTGAGGATCTCTTCTACGGTTGTTATTCCGTTTATTACCTTTTTTAATCCGCTCTGCCTGAGCGTTGACATGCCGAGGCGTATCGCCTCTTTTTTTATGTCTGCTGCAGGCGCACCCTGAAGTATCATCTCCTTTAACTCATCCTTTATGGGCATGATTTCATGGACAGCTATCCTTCCTTTATATCCTGTATTGTTGCATTCAGGACAACCCTTTCCCATATAGCACTTAATATCCTTTACAGCATCGGGCGAAAACCCTGCCCTGATGAGTGTTGTTTCGGAGAGATGTTCCTCTTCCTTGCAGTTTTCGCATATCTTCCTTGCAAGCCTCTGTGCCACTATTAAAATGACAGATGATGAGACCATGATGGGCTCTATTCCCATGTTTATAAGCCTTGCTATGGTGCTCGACGCATCGTTTGTGTGAAGGGTGCTCAAAACAAGATGTCCTGTAAGCGCCGCCTTTATTGCTATCTCTGCTGTCTCAAAATCTCTTATCTCACCCACGAGGATGATGTCAGGGTCCTGCCTTAAAAATGACCTCAGAGCAGAGGCAAAATTGAGCCCGATATCTTCCCGTATATGCACCTGGTTTATTCCAAAGAAGTTGTATTCGACAGGGTCTTCTGCAGTCATGATATTTACGCCGGGCTTGTTCAGATGTGAGAGGGCAGAATACAGGGTCGTTGTCTTGCCGCTTCCTGTGGGCCCTGTTACGAGTATCATGCCGTAGGGTTTTTCGATGGCATCGTAGAAATCCATGAGCTGCTGCTCGTCGAATCCCAGCTTTGATAGTTCAAGCTGGAGGTTGGATTTATCGAGAAGCCTCATGACAACCTTTTCCCCAAAGAGGGTTGGCAGCGTGGAGACCCTGAAGTCTATCTCCCTGTCATCGCCGAATTTGAGTTTTATCCTTCCGTCCTGTGGCAGCCTCCTCTCCGATATGTCGAGATGGGACATTATCTTTATCCTCGATGTAATTGCATTCTTCATCTTTACAGGAAGCTTTAACACAGGCTGAAGCACCCCGTCTATCCTGTATCTAACCCTGAGAATATCTTCGAAAGGCTCTACATGTATATCGCTGGCACGGGACCTTATGGCATTCATCAGGACACCGTTGACCAGCTTTACTATGGGGGCATCTATCTCTTTTGGTCCGTCCTTATCTTCTCTTTCCTCTACAACAGTTATGTCCTCAAGGGCGCTGCCTATTACCTTGTTGAGGTCCTCTATCTCCATAACGTCCTTTTCCCTGCTCTTGCGTCCGCTTATTGTTACTTTTGCCTCTTTCTTCGGATAGTACTTTTCTATGGCCTCCATGATGGCGGACTCTGCAGCTACATGCACCAACACCTTCATTCCTGAGAGAAACCTGACATCATCTATTGCAAGGTTGTTGGATGGGTCTGTTATGGCGATCCTCAATCCGGCTCCGTCCTTTGAGATGGGGATGAGCTGGTACTTTTTTGCTGTTTCGTAAGGTATAAGCTTTAATAAAGCAGTGTCGATTTTGTGGTCTGAGAGGTTGATTGCAGGGGCATTGTACTGCCTGCTTAAAAATGTGATAAGGCTTTCTTCATTTATATGGCCTAATTTCAGAAGTACAGAACCGAGCCTTTTGCCTTCAAGCCTTTGGAGACGAAGGGCTTCGTTTAATTGTTCCTCTGTGATAAGTTTCGCTTTTAATAAAAGCTGGCCTAATAAGGACGTTCCTACGGTCATTATCTAAAATACTGCAAAAAGATGACTTAAGTCAAATAGGCTTAACACCAAATAGGCTTGAGTCTTGACTTTTGATAACATAAAATTTTATTGTTTAAATCCGTGGGCAGTTAGCTCAGTCGGTAGAGCAGGGGCCTGAAAAGCCCCGTGTCGGGAGTTCGATTCTCTCACTGCCCACCATTTTCACCTCTCCCTGTCCCCGATCTCTCCTTCAATCGAAAATTCATATTCGTGGAATAATCCTATTGCCCACAGATTGGTAAGCAAATGCTGAGTGGCGCATGAAGTTGTAAAAACCGATTCGTTATTGCACAGAGACAGGTATAAAACCATCTGATCAGGAAAGTGCGAATCCAATGCTGCATTGCTTGAATAGTAATTAAGGAACTCTATTGCTGCCTCTTCCCCCACCATCTCCGCCCTCTTACCCCTTTCACCGATGGCTGTGAATCCTGCAACGGAACTTTCCGATTCTGATTTCATGAATACGAATGTGCCCTGTCCCGGAGTTGGAGCATCTATGATCTCCATATCCACCGGGCATTTAATATCTGCCTGTGAATGTATTTTTTCCATGAAGGCATTTCTCTGTCTTTCGGCTATTGATGGATGCAGATTTCCCACGCCGGAGCATCCACTGAGCTTTATAAGCTGTCCTCTTTCCATAATTCTCAGCGGTTTGATCTCTTTTGCAGGAAATATCTCTGCCCTTATTCTTCCTCCTCCTTTTGGATAAAAACCGTAAGATTCTATGTTTAGCTCTATCCTTACGCCCAGTTTTTTCAGCATCGGGACAAAGACCTCTGAGATGTAGTGGTAGCAGGGGCTGAATGGAACATGGGTTCCACCCTTTAATACGACGGTTGTTTTTCTGTTCAGGAATATCAGTGAGGGGACGATTGTTTGAAGGACTAATGATGCAGAGCCTGCAGTGCCAATATCAAAGAAAAAGTCTCCGCCCTTTACGCCTTCTGGCGAGAATATAAGCTCTGTTGAACCCTTGGAATCTCCTGTTATCTGTGCATTGGAGAGAAGCTGGGCTGCCCTTACGCATGTGAGGTGCTGGGGCATGAGCCCTGGATTTTTCCTGCCCTTCCTGATGTTGAATATGCGGAACGGCCTATTGAAAAGGCATGAAAGGCTGAGGGCTGTCCTCAGTATCTGTCCCCCGCCTTCTCCGAAGCTGCCATCTATTTCTATCATGGTTAAATATTACAACATGGAAGGTCGAAATGCCCAAAAATTTAAGAGGAGTTTTTTGAAAGGGATGCTGTTTTGGTGGCGGGGAGTGGATTTGAACCACTGACCTTCGGGTTATGAGCCCGACGAGCTACCAGGCTGCTCCACCCCGCTGGTAATTAGCTTACCTGAACGGTCTGAATGTTGTCAACTTGAGTTGCAAATTCCTTCTTAATGGTGCTATCTTATCCTGTTTTTCGGAGGGCAATGTGGATATAGTTCTTGCAACAAGGAATAAAAAGAAGGTCGAGGAGATGAGCAGGATCCTCGGCGGCATGGACATAAACATACTAACACTCGATGACTTTCCATCCTGTCCTGAAGTTGAAGAAGATGCAAATACCTTCGAAGGGAATGCTGTTAAAAAGGCATTGGCAATAACAAAATGCACAAATAAAATCGCTGTGGCAGATGATTCCGGGCTTGAGGTTTATGCCCTTAATGGTGCACCCGGGGTTATGTCTGCAAGGTATGCAGGTGAGGGTGCCGATGATGTTGCTAATATCGGAAAGCTCCTTAGCGAGATGAAGGATATACCTGACGAGCAGAGAGGGGCAAGGTTTGTGTGCTGTATTGCCCTCGCTTATCCAAACGGCAAGACAGAGACATTCTTTGGCTTTGCAGAAGGCAGGATCGGCAGAGAGCCGAGGGGAAGGATGGGTTTCGGATACGACCCTGTTTTCTACCCGGCGGGCTATGAAGTGACCTTTGCTGAAATGTCGCCCGAAGAAAAAGACGCCCTGAGCCACAGGGGAAATGCCCTTGAGGGGTTCAAGAAATATATGAAGGCTCATTATTCTGAATATAAGGAAATTTAATGCAATGATTATAATTTTAAACTTGAATTAAATCGCTTCTTTGATTAAGTTATATCGTTTTTCAAAACTTCTTCAATTGGAGGTCTTTTCATGGTATCAGGCATGAGATTGGTTCTTCTTGGTGCTCCTGGAGCTGGAAAGGGCACGCAGGCAAAAATACTCGTTGAAAAATATGGTATTCCCCAGATTTCCACAGGTGATCTTTTAAGGGCAGCAGTAGCTGCCGGAACAGCCCTCGGAAAAGAGGCAAAGTCCTATATGGACAAAGGGGAGCTTGTCCCTGACAGTGTTGTTCTCGGAATGGTGGAAGAAAGGCTTAAACAGGATGACTGTAAAAAGGGCTATATTCTCGACGGCTTCCCGAGGAATACAAAGCAGGCAGAAGCTCTGGACAAAATGCTTTCACCCTTAAATATGTCATTAACTGCTGCACTCAACGTTGATGTTCCATTTGACGACCTTATGAAGAGACTTACCGGAAGAAGGACATGCAAGGCTTGCGGCCAGATGTACAATGTCTACTTCAATGCACCCAAAAAAGAAGGCGTTTGCGATAAGTGCGGCGGCGAGCTTTTCCAGAGGGATGACGACAAAGAAGAGACCATAAAGAAGAGGCTTGAGGTCTACAATGCACAGACAGCGCCTCTTATTGACTACTATGACAAGAAAGGCATATTGAAATCAGTCGCAGGCACAGGCAGTATTGACGACATATTTAAAAAGGTCTGCGGCGCCCTGGGACTTAAATAGAACCTTTATAGAGTATTCAAGCTCGGTCTTGAAATTAAAATAAAAATCAAACAGGAGGATTAAGATGGCTTTAGTAAATCCGCATGGAAAACAAAAGAAATTAAACCCGCTCTTGCTGACAGGCGCTGCCCTCGAAGAAGAGAAGAAAAAAGCTAAGACCCTCACTCAGGTCAGGATTACATCGAGAGAGGTAGGAGACCTGATAATGATGGGTATTGGCGGATTCACCCCGCTTACAGGATTTATGGGATATGATGACTGGAAAGGCGTATGCGCCGAGTACAAGATGGCAGACGGCACCTTCTGGCCAATACCGGTGACTGTTTCCACAACAAAGGGGCAGGCAGACAGCATAAAGAAGAACGAAGAGGTTGCCCTCGTCTCAGAAGAAACAGGCGAGATAATGGCAACAATGAAGGTCACAGATAAGTACAAGATTGATAAAGAGTATGAATGCAAACAGGTATTCAGGACAACTGATATGGAGCATCCTGGTGTTGCTATGGTTATGAAGCAGGCCGATATAAACCTTGCAGGTACAGTGAAGGTTCTTAGCGAAGGGGTATTTCCAAAGGATTTTGCAGGTATCTATCTTAGGCCGGCAGAGACAAGGAAGATATTTGAGGAAAAGGGCTGGAGCACAGTAGCAGCGTTCCAGACAAGAAACCCAATGCACCGCTCCCATGAATACCTCGTAAAGATTGCCATAGAGACCTGTGACGGCGTCTTCGTTCATATGCTCCTTGGCAAGTTGAAACCGGGTGACATTCCCGGAGATGTACGGCAGAGGGCTATAAACACCCTTATTGAACATTATTTTGTGAAAGATACGATAACTGTTGGCGGTTATCCACTTGATATGAGATATGCAGGCCCGAGAGAGGCTCTCCTCCATGCCCTATTCAGGCAGAACTACGGCTGCAGCCATCTCATAGTCGGAAGGGACCATGCAGGCGTGGGAGAATACTACGGACCATTCGATGCGCAGAAGATATTCGATGAGATTCCGGCAGACGCTCTCGAGACAAAACCGCTCAAGATAGACTGGACATTCTACTGCTATAAGTGCGATGGAATGGCATCCATGAGGACATGCCCTCACGGAAAAGAGGACAGGTTGATACTCAGCGGAACAAAACTCAGGAAGATGCTCTCGGAAGGTGAGGATGTTCCTGACCACTTCAGCAGGCCTGAAGTCCTCAAGATATTAAGAGAGTACTACGAAGGATTGACCGAGAAGGTGGAGGTTAAACTCCATAAATTTGCAGAAGGCGCATAAAGAAGCAGTTTGAACTGTTCAAACCGTTCAAACGGTTCAAAGTGAAAGGGGGTGTGAAGCCGAGATTACTGGCTTATAATTTTGTTGTTCGTTGTGTATCAAATAGCATACAGGGCATCAGAAATCGATGCTTAATAAAAAACCGAAGGAGGTTATATTATGCCAAGCTATGTAATTACCGAGAAGTGTGATGGTTGCAAGGCTCAGGACAAGACTGCATGTCAGTACATTTGTCCTAATGACCTCATGGTCCTTAACAGGGATCTCATGAAGGCATTCAATCAGGAGCCGGATCAGTGCTGGGAGTGCTACAACTGCGTAAAGATCTGCCCTCAGCAGGCGATCGAGGTAAGGGGTTATCAGGATTTCAATCCTCTGGGAGGCAATGTCATCCCGATGAGAGGTACCGACTCTATCATGTGGACAGTCAAGTTCAGGAACGGATCCATCAAGAGATTCAAGTTCCCCATCAGGACAACTCCGGAAGGTTCTATTGATCCATACAAAGGAAAACCAGAACCGGATTTTTCAAAAATTAAGAAGCCTGGCTACTTCAACTACGAAGCCAGAACAAAATAATTAAGGAGGGATGACCATGGAAAAAGAAACTTGCACGTTTTCATATTGCCAGAAGCCTGAAGTCGTTGAGATAGAGACAGACCTCCTTCTCATCGGCGGTGGCATGGCATGCTGCGGCGCAGCATTTGAGGCAGTTCGCTGGGCAAACCCAAAGGGCTTGAGGGTTACAATGGTTGACAAGGCAGCAACAGACAGAAGCGGTGCTGTTGCAATGGGTCTTTCAGCCATCAATACATACTGCGGCGAGAATGATCCTGTAGATTATGTCAAGTACGTAAGAAACGACCTGATGGGCATAATCAGGGAAGACCTTGTTTATGACCTCGGAAGGCACGTTGACGACTCGGTCCACCTCTTTGAAGAGTGGGGCCTTCCAATATGGAAAAAGGCTGATGACGGATTCTCCCTCGACGGCTTTCAGGCAAGGGATGCAGGAAAGGCAATGCTCAAAGACGGCGGCGTTCCTGTAAGGTCCGGTAAATGGCAGATAATGATCAACGGTGAGTCCTACAAGGTCATCGTTGCAGAGGCTGCTAAGAAGGCCCTCGAGATCAACAGGCAGGTAACAGGCGTTGCCCAGAACCACTTCGAGAGGGTATTTATCGTAAAACTCTACCATGACGCAAACGACCCGAAGAGGGTTGCAGCAGCAGCAGGCTTCAGCGTCAGAGAGAACAAGGTATATATATTTAAGGCCAAGGCAATGATCAATGCTGCCGGCGGTGCAGTTAACGTCTTCAGGCCGAGGTCGGTCAGAGAGGGTCAGGGTAGGGCATGGTATCCTGTATGGAACTCAGGTTCAGGATATGCCCTCGGAATGCAGGCCGGTGCAGAGCTCACAATGATGGAGAACAGGTTCGTCCCTGCAAGATTCAAGGACGGATACGGACCAGTCGGCGCATGGTTCCTCTTCTTCAAGGCAAAGGCAACTAACTCACTCGGAGAAGACTATTGTGTAACACACATGGATGCTACAAAGGCTCTCTACAGCCCGTATGCAGAGAAACTCGGCACAGCCATCAGAAACCACATGATGATGCTCGACATGAAGGCAGGCAAGGGCCCTATCCTCATGAACACCCATACAGCAATGCAGGAACTCGCAAAGACCATGGATGCAAAGAGGATCAAGCACCTCGAAGCAGAGGCATGGGAAGACTTCCTCGACATGTGTATCGGTCAGGCAGGCCTCTGGGCATCTAAGAACATAGAGCCTGACAAAGAGCCTTCGGAGATTATGCCTACAGAGCCGTATCTCTTAGGCTCTCACGCAGGCTGCGCAGGATTCTGGTGCAGCGGCCCCGGCGATATACCAGGAACTCCTGATCACTACTCATGGGGTTATAACAGGATGTCAACAGTGCCGGGACTCTTTATGGCCGGCGACGTCTGCGGCGCATCAGGCCACAAGTTCTCCTCAGGCTCGCATGCAGAGGGAAGAATTGCTGCAAAGGCTGCAGTGGCATTCATCCTTGACCATGCTGATTACAAGCCTACAATCAAGCAGACAGCAGATGAGATTGCAGCAGAACTCTATATGCCTTACGAGATCTATGAGAAGTACAAGACCTTCTCGACAGATCCTGCTATAAACCCTCACTACATCAGGCCGCACATGCTTCAGGCAAGGCTACAGAAGATTGCAGACGAGTACTTTGGCGGCGTCTCCACATGGTACATGACCTCAAAGACAATGCTCGAAGAGGGTCTGAAGCAGCTCGAATTGCTCAAGGAAGACGCTGCCAAGAGTGCAGCAGCCAATCTCCATGAGCTTATGAGGGCATGGGAGAACTTCCATAGAATTCTTTCTGTTGAGGCACATGCAAGGCACATCCTCTTCAGGGAAGAGACAAGGTATCCAGGATACTACTACAGAGGCGACTTCCTCTCGATCAACGACAAGGACTGGAAGTGCTTCGTCAACTCAAAATACGATGCAGAGAAAAATACATGGGAGCTCAAGAAGGTTCCTTATGTACAGATGTTCGCTGACTAATTAAAACAAAATCTGGGAGGGGGAATTCCCCTCCCAGAAGTTTATGGGTGAATGAGTTGATGGGTAATAATAGATGACGAAATATCTTTTCTCGTATACCCATTTACTGATTTACCCATTAACTGTTAAGGAGGAAGCATGCCAGACGTTAATCGAATATTAGTTATCGGAGGCGGCTTTAGCGGTCTGACGACTGCTGTTGATGCAGCAGAGACAGGCGCTGAAGTGGTAGTGATAGAAAAGAACCCGTATTTGGGCGGACGGGTTGCACAGCTTAACAAATACTTTCCGAAGCTCTGCCCGCCGATCTGCGGCCTCGAGATTAATTTCAGAAGGATCAAGACCAATGCGAATATCACGTTCTACACAATGACAGAGGTTGAGAATATAAGCGGTGGCCCCGGAAACTATAATGTAACAGTAAAGGTCAGTCCCAGATATGTGAATGATAACTGTGTTGCATGCAATGCCTGTTCAGAGGCATGTCCGGCAGAGAGGCCCAATGAATACAATTTCGGCATGGATAAGACAAAGGCTGCATATCTTCCTTTTAATCAGGCATTTCCGCAGAAGTATGTGATTGATTCTAATTACTGTAAGGGTGACTGCGGAAAGGCGTGCAAGGATGCATGCAAGTACAATGCCATTGACCTTGATATGAAGCCGGAGACAATAAATCTGAATGTCGGTTCGATAGTTGTTGCAACAGGATGGAACCCATACGATGCAAATAAACTCGACTTACTCGGCTTCGGCAAAGTAAAGAATGTTATCACCAATATGATGATGGAGAGGCTTGCCTCACCCACAGGCCCGACAGCAGGCAAGATACTGAGGCCGTCCGACGGAAGGCCTGCGCAGAATATCGCATTTGTGCAGTGTGCAGGAAGCAGGGATGAGAATCACCTGCCATTCTGCTCATATATATGCTGTTTGGCATCACTGAAACAGACAACATACATCAGGGAGCAGAACCCTGAATCAAAGGCAACAATCTTCTATATAGACATCAGAACACCCGGCAAGTATGAGAAGTTCTACTGGAAGGTCAAGGAAGACCAGAATGTCTCCTTTATTAAAGGCAAGGTCGCAGACATCGTTCAGGAAGAGGGTTCCGATGATGTTGTTGTTACAGCAGAAGATATGCTGACAGGAAACAAAGTGAAGATGAAGTTCGATATGGTTGTTCTCGCAACAGGAATGGAGCCTTCAGGCGCATCCAGGAAGATTGCCGGCGTGAATTACAATGAAAACGGTTTCGCATTGCCGGGCACAGGGATATACTCTGCCGGCTGCACCAAGAACCCCATGGATGTTGCCAGGTCAGCGCAGGACTCTACAAGTGCAGCGTTGAAGGCAATTTCTGCAGGAAAGGGGAGGTAATCGAAAATGGACAAGAATATAGGACTCTATATATGCACAGGATGCTCCATAGGAGAATCCATTGATGTAGAAAAATTAATTAATATCGCAAAAAATGCCTTAAGGGTTCCGATAGTTAAGTCCCATTTTGCACTCTGCGGCAAGGAAGGCATAGAGCTTATAAACAACGATATCAAGAATGAAGGCGTTAACACAGTAGTTATTGCTGCATGCTCTCAGAGGGTCAAATACGAGGAGTTTGACTTCCCAGGATGCATTGTCGAAAGGGCGCCTTTGAGGGAGCTTGCTGTATGGACTCAGGACGGCAAAGAGAATGCGCAGCTTGCAGCAGAAGACTATGTTAAGATGCATGTAGTCAAGGCGCAAAAGGGAGACCTACCAGAGCCTTATATGATAGAGACTGTGAAAACCATTCTCGTTATCGGAGGCGGTATCACAGGAATGACAGCAGCACTTCAGGCAGCAGATGCAGGCTACAATGTTTCCCTCGTTGAAAAAGAACCCCAGTTAGGCGGGTTTGCCAATAAATTATACAAGGTTGTTCCAACTGCTCCTGGCGAATACAGCGAGCCACTTATTGTTGATCCTGACATAGACAAGACAATCAAGGCAGTGGAAAGTCATCCGAATATAAAGGTTTACAAATCATCAAAGGTCGAAAAGACAGACGGCCAGCCGGGTGCATACGATGTTACCATATCTTCAAACGGCAGTTCCGAGGTCGTAAAGATCGGCACAATTGTCCTTGCAGCAGGCTGGAGGCCTTACGATGCCGCAAAGCTCGAACATCTTGGCTATGGTGTTTTAAAGGATGTTGTCACCAATATAGAGCTTGAGGAGATTGCTAAGAAGAACAACGGCAAGATACTAAGGCCATCGGACGGCAAAGAGGCAAAGAAGGTAGCCTTTATACAGTGCGCAGGACAGAGGGACCCGAATCATCTGCCCTACTGCTCAGCAATGTGCTGTACAACATCATTAAAGCAGGCAAAATATGTAACACAGAATCCCGATGCAATAGCAATGATTCTCTATAAAGATATCAGGACACCCGGAAGGCTTGAGTATTACTACAAGGCTGCACAGAACGACCCCGGTGTGATGATGACAAAGGGAGAAGTAACAGGAGTCGCTGACGCTGGAAACGGAAATCTCCATGTGGATATGGAAAACAGCCTGCTCGGACAGAAGGTAAAGGTCGAGGCAGACCTTGTTGTCCTTGCAACAGGCGTTGTCCCAGCAACAGTGGATGACCCAATACTGAATCTCCAGTACAGACAGGGTCCCGGCCTTCCTGACCTTGAGCTCTATGATGGATTTGCAGACTCCAACTTCATCTGCTTCCAGTATGAAACAAGGAGGACAGGCGTCTACGCAGCAGGCTGCGTTAGACAGCCCATGAACATGTCAGAGGCGCAGGAAGATGCAACAGGAGCAGCACTCAAGGCAATACAGGCTGCAGAGCATGTGGCCAAAGGCATTGCTGTTCATCCGAGGGCTTGGGATGAAACTTACCCTGATCCGTTAATGCAGAGATGTACATCCTGCAAGCGGTGTACAGAGGAGTGTCCTTTCGGCGCAATCGATGAGGACGAAAAAGGAACTCCTTACTTCAAGCCGAATCGCTGCCGGAGATGTGCGACCTGCATGGGCGCATGTCCTGAAAGAATAGTTTCATTCAAAGACTATCATGTTGATATGATAGGCTCGATGATAAAAAACGTCTCTGTCCCTTCAGAGGACGACAAGCCAAGGATAATCGTCCTTGCATGCGAAAACGACGCATATCCTGCAATCGATACAGCGGCATTGAAACAGATGAAGATAGATTCAGCAGTGAGGTTTATACAGCTCAGATGTCTCGGTTCTACAAACCTCGTATGGGTTGCAGACGCCTTCTCAAGGGGAATCGACGGAATGCTCCTTTTAGGCTGCAAATTCGGTGAGAATTATCAGTGCCACTTTGCAAAGGGCAGCGAGCTCGCAAACTACAGGCTCGGAAAGGTTCAGGAAACACTCGGCAGGCTTCAGCTTGAATCCGAAAGGGTTCAGATGATCCAGCTTGCAATAGACGAGTATGACAATATACCGAAGATTATCGGCGACTTCGTAGAAAGGATCAAAGAAATAGGACCCAACCCATTCAAGGGCTTTTAATTCGTAAGGGGGACTCCGTCCCCCTTACGATAACCCCCTGAATATAGATTAAGAATAGATAAGGAGGAAAATAGATGGCGGAACAGGTAATAAGTCCGGATTTAAGATTTGTTAAAGATATCCTTGCCTCTGGAGGAGAGGATTTAAAGAAGTGCTATCAGTGCTCTACATGCACTGTTGTTTGCAATGTAACACCCGACAATAAACCATTTCCGAGAAAAGAGATGATGTACGCACAGTGGGGAATGAAGGACAAGCTCATAAGCAATCCAGACATCTGGTTGTGCCACCAGTGCAGCGACTGTACAGCCAATTGCCCGAGGGGAGCAAAACCGGGAGAGGTGATCGGTGCGGTAAGGAAGCTTGCAATCCAGCATTATTCGCCGACCCCTCTGTCTAATATGGTAGGCGACCCGAAATATCTCCTGATACTCTTTGCCATACCTGTATTGCTGTTTCTCTCTTATATAGTGCCGAAAGGCTATCTCGATTTTTCTGCCATTCCGAGGGGTGAAGACGGCGGCATAGTATATTCCAAATTTATGCCTGTATTCCCGCAGATAGATGTAACCTTTGGTGCGGCTGCATTCTTTGCCGCAGTCTGTTTTGTGCTCGGCATAAAGAGGTACTGGGCGGACATGAGTGCAGGAGTAGGCGCTCAGGGCAATATAGCGGACAGCATAAAGGCAACGATTACCGAGATACTTGCCCACAAGAGATTCGAAAAATGCAATGTAACAAAGGACAGAAAGACCGCACACCTTCTGGTGTTCTATGCATTTATCGGTCTTGCTATAACGACAACGCTGGCAATTGTTTATCTTTACGGATTCCATTACGAATCTCCATATCCTTTATACGACCCTCTTAAGCTCATTGGCAATATAAGCGCACTTGCCCTGCTTTATGGAATAACTGCTGTTATAGTCAATAGACTGAAGAATGCAAAGAAGGCAGGAAAGGGAAGCTACTTTGACTGGCTTTTTATAGCCGTTGTAGCAGCCATTGCAGTAACAGGAATGGGGGCCCAGCTTTTCAGGCTGGCTAACATAGGATTTTTAGCTTATCCGACATATTTTGCGCATCTGGTATTCGTCTTCTTCCTGTTTGCATATGCACCATTCTCAAAGATGGCGCATATGGTTTACAGGGCGACTGCAATGGTATTTGCAAAGCATACAAAGAGAGACTGAGGCAATAAAGGCCATAAATTATTTTAAGTCTAAGATTGTAAGGAGGTGAAAGAGACTTCAAGACTAAAAGATTCAGGGACAAGGAAGCATTATTTGTAAAAACCAAATTTTATAGAAGGAGGAGAGGGAAGAAATGAGTTCAATAATTCTCTTTGCCCTTGCTTGCGGCGCACTGGGAGTAGCATATGCCCTGATGACCGCAGCATGGATCACAAAGCAGGACAGTGGAACAGACCGCATGAGAGAGATATCCGATGCGGTCAAGGAAGGCGCAACAGCATTCCTCAAAAGGGAGTACAAGACAGTTGCTATAGTCGGAGTTATTCTTGCTGTTGTATTGCTCTATCTCGGCATATGGACTTCGATCGGATTTGTTATCGGTGCAGTTGGTTCAGCACTTGCCGGCTATATCGGTATGATGGTCACTGTCAGGGCAAATGTCAGGACAACAGAGGCAGCAAAGAAGGGGATTCAGGCAGCATTGACCGTGGCATTTAAGGGCGGTGCAGTTACAGGAATCATGGTTGTCGGCCTTGGATTGCTCGGTATTGCAGGATACTATCTTGTAGCAAAACAGGCAGCCGGCGAAGAGGCATTTCATGCACTCGTAGGACTCGGCTTTGGATGCTCATTGATGAGCGTCTTTGCCCGTATAGCAGGCGGTATTTACACAAAGGCTGCTGACGTGGGCGCAGACCTTGTGGGCAAGGTCGAGGCAGGAATTCCAGAGGACGATCCGAGAAACCCTGCAGTTATCGCAGACAACGTTGGCGACAACGTGGGTGACTGCGCAGGAATGGCAGCAGACCTCTATGAGACATACACAGTTACACTCGTTGCAGCAATGCTCCTTGCAAAGACAGTCTTTGGAGCAGAGAGCATGTGGGTTGAATTCCCGCTCCTTATCGGCGGCATCGCGATTGTTGCATCGATTATAGGTACATATTTCGTAAAACTCGGAAAGAGCCAGTACATCATGGGCGCACTTTACAAAGGCCTTGCAGTATCAGGCATACTCGCTGCAATAGCCTTCTACTTTGCATCACATTGGTTCCTCGGTATTCCGGGCGTTGAGCAGGCATTCACAGCAACAGGCGTATTCACGACAGCGCTTATCGGACTCATACTCACAGGCCTGATCGTTATGATCACAGAGTACTTCACATCCAAGAGCTTTAATCCTGTTAAACACATAGCTGCAGCAAGCCAGACAGGACATGGAACAAACGTTATCGCGGGTCTTGCAGTCAGCATGAAGTCAACAGGTCTTCCGACGCTTGTCATCTGCGGCGCCATTTTGTGGGCATACTCCCTCGGCGGCGGATTTGCAGGCAATGCCGGCGGCGGGCTTTTTGCAATAGCACTCTCGGCAGTTGCAATGCTCTCGATGACAGGTATTGTTGTTGCAATCGACTCATACGGGCCGATAACAGATAATGCCGGTGGCATAGCTGAAATGGCTGAGCTTCCTGACAGCGTCAGGGCAGTTACAGACCCTCTCGATGCAGTAGGCAACACCACAAAGGCAGTTACAAAGGGATATGCAATAGGATCTGCAGGTCTTGCAGCACTGGTTCTCTTTGCAGAATACTCAAGGTCATTCGGCGAGGCAATTGCATTTGACATTTCAAACCCTAAGATCATCGTTGGTCTCTTCATCGGTGGTCTCTTACCGTACCTCTTCGGCGCACTCCTTATGGAGGCTGTTGGAAAGGCTGCTGGAGGAGTTGTTGAAGAGGTGAGAAGGCAGTTCAGGGAAATCCCGGGAATCATGGAAGGCAAGGCAAAGCCCGAGTATGGAACATGCGTTGACATAGTTACAAAGGGCGCAATCAGACAGATGATGGTCCCTGCCCTTATTCCTGTTGTAGCGCCAATTTTAGTTGGTCTTCTTCTCGGCAAAGAGGCCCTCGGCGGTGTGCTCATCGGCAGCATTATCACGGGTCTCTTCCAGGCAATCGCAATGACAAGCGGCGGCGGTGCATGGGACAATGCAAAGAAGTTCATAGAAGACGGTGCTTACGGCGGAAAGAAATCCGATGCGCACAAGGCAGCAGTCACGGGTGATACAGTCGGCGATCCTTACAAGGATACAGCAGGACCTGCAATCAACCCGATGATCAAGGTCGTAAATATCGTGGCACTGCTTATGGTTCCGCTGATAAAATAGTCTTAAGAAAATCAAAGGCCGACAGAGGAAACTCTGTCGGCCTTTTTTATTGTTTAAAAACAGAAACACCTCATCAACAGACCATCCTTCAAATTATCGCAACAGGGATGCCGGATTATGCCTCCTACCATAAATATCTCATGGAAAACCCGGGAGAGATTGATGTCCTTATAGATTCCATTACCATAAAGGTAAGTTATTTCTTCAGGAACCCTTTTGTATTTGAGGCCCTCCATGAATTCGTCCTTCCCGAGATCATGGATGCTTTAAGGATGATACCTTAAGGATATGGTGTGCAGGGTGTGCGAGAGGGGAAGAGTCTTATTCCATTGCCTCCCCTTTTGAGTCTCGCTTTATTCGTTCATTTTAAAGTAACTGCAACCCTCGAAGAAAGAATAATAAGGGAAAATAAAGGGCTTGCTGCAATTGCTGCCCACAGTATAGAGGAGAGGCTGAAGAGCGATATAGAGTTGGGCAGGGCATATGCAACAAGGCCGTATCTTTTGGCAGGAGTAAAGAGGGGCGACAAGAAGGAAATGGACAGTCACCTTAAGATTCTCATAGATAACTCCCACACCATAGAGCGTGTATTCATAACCAACCCTAAAGGTGTTCAGCTTTCCAGTTATCCTTATACACCGGAGACAATAGGCAAGGATTTTTCTGCCAGGGACTGGTATAAAGGGGTATCCAAAAACTGGACTTCCTACGTCTCGGAGTTTTATATGAGGATGGCACAGCCCCAGAGGTACCTTTTCTCAATAGCAGTCCCCATGAGATTGGAGGGAGGCATTATAGGAATACTCGTATTGCAGCCTAAAAATAATTATATAAAGAATGCCATAGGTAGTGCAGACATAGGCGTGAGACATATCTATGTGGTGGATAAAAAGGGTGTTCTTATTTATCACAATCAGTATGCAGTGGACAGAATCATAGACTTATCAAATGTGCCTGTGGTCCAAAAGGTTATGAAGGGTCTTGGTGGTGTTGAGATGGGCACTTGGTATAGACATACTTACCAGTCTGAATTGACTTAAGGAACATAGTAAT
>NZ_DAIOFX010000014.1:25479-32538 GCF_036745535.1 Dissulfurispira sp. | reverse complement strand
GGTGAGAGGGGACTGTCCCAGATTTACGGACGAAGCAAAGCGGAGTCGTAGAATCAGGACTGTCCCCTCTCCCTCCCATATGCCCATAAACTGGTTGAGGCAAATAAGATGAAGATTGACGGCATAAACATAAATATGCCAGCAGTTAAAGGACAGATAGAAAGCACTGCCAATAATAATGCCGGCACAAGCGGCAAGTCTGCTAATGGTAAAGCCGAATCATTGGTTGCATTAAACATAGACTCCTCCATAAAAGGGGGGCTCGAGGATAAGCAGCAAAACAGAGGTCAAATAGGGCAGGCGCATTCACTGAGGGAGATAAGGCTCAAGGATAAGCAGCAAAACAGAGACAAACAGGCCGTAACTGCAGGAAACGGTTTGTTTGATTTAAAGGCCGTATTTGCCCTCGATAAAGAAAAAAATGTAGTTATACGATTTTTGGATCAGAAGGGAAAGGTTGTGAAGCAGGTTCCTCCGGAAGAGTATATCAATATGGTTAAAAAATTCAAAGAGAATGTTGAGAGCCTCTTCAGTGAAAAAGTGTAAATGGGTAGAATTTTAATAGAGGTGTAAGATGGCAGTTAATCCTTTAGGCAGTTCAGGTTCAAGCATTGATACAAATGCAATAGTCCAGCAGCTTATGCAGGTTGAAAGACAGCCTCTGCTTAAGCTCAAACAAAAAGAGGCAAACTATCAGGCAAAGATAAGCGCATATGCTACTCTCTTAAGCAGCGTTTCGAGCTTTAAAAGTGCTGTTACTGCTCTGAAAGATTCCTCTTTAATAAGAATGAAGGCAACAGTGTCCGACACCTCTTATATGACTGCCACTGCTTCAAGCACAGCCACTGCAGGAACTTATACCATGAAAATAGGCTCTCTTGCTACGGCACAGAGCCTTTCGTCTCTCAGGTTCGGCTCTCAGACAATGAAGGTTGCCGATCTTTCCGTAAATACCACGCAGAAGATAAAGATACAGGTAGGCAGCAGCACAGCAAAGGAGATAACGATTGATTCTACGAATAACACCCTTTCAGGCATAAAGGATGCCATAAACTCTGCAAGCGCAGGAGTTACTGCTTCCATAGTAAAAGAGAGCAGCAGTTTTGTTATAGACGCCAATAATAACACAATAGTATTCAACGACGGCACTGCAGACAGGACTGCAACGATAGCCGAAGGAACCTATACTTCCAGCGGGCTTGCAACTGCAATCCAGACGGCATTAAACTCGGCTCCGGGAACTACAAATACATTTAGTGTTGAATACGATACCACTTTAAGCAAATTCAAGATTACCAACAGCGCCGGACCTGATGTCAATATATTATGGGGGAACGCTTCGACAACTGCAGAGCAGATTTTAGGCTTTGACCCTACAACAGATACCGTTACTGCCGGCTCATCGACAATAGGGGACGATACGGTTGACGGTACATATAAACTCACTCTTACATCCAGCACAACAGGCGCATCAAATACGATTTCATTAACAGTTGATGAAAACAACGATGGAACATACGGCGGTGCTGATGAGACAGATACTGTAGGGCTTTCAAGCCTTGCATCAGGCAACATGAGCACGACGCAGGCGGCAGCAGATGCGAGCATTACGGTTAACGGCCTGACTGTTACAAGGTCGAGCAATACCGTTACCGATGTTATTACAGGCGTTACCATGAACTTAGTCAAGATAAGCGGTGCCACGGAATTTACGCTCACAGTTGCACAGGACACCGGCACATTAACAAGTAAATTGAACTTTTTCGTATCTTCTTATAACCAGGTTATGAGCACAATAAACGATCTCAGAGGAAATGCCACTACAAGGGGCATTCTGAGCGGGGATGCAACATCGGCAGCACTGAAAAATACGCTTCGCACTATAATAACTGCAACATACAACAATACAAACCTCGTATCTTTAGGCTTAACCCACGATAAAAACGGTGTGCTGAGCCTTAACAGCACTACATTAAACAGCGCTATTTCGAGCAATCAGTCAAGTGTCATTACAACGATAAACACAATGGCAACCTCTCTTGAGGCGTCTCTCGGCAATTATGTAAACACGATACTTCCTGCAAGAAAGGATGGTTATCAGGAGACAGTAAAAAATGTGCGGAAAAATGCAGAGAACCTCGAGAGGAGGCTCCAGACCACAGAAGTGGCCCTTAAGGAGAAATTCATTGCCCTCGACAGACTGTTGAACCAGCTTCAGGGAACAAGCAGTTATTTGACGCAGCAGATGAACAAACTCGGAAAAACCTTTGGAGGTAAATAATGGTTAATGCAGCATATGCCCGCAATGCCTACACTCAGACAAAAGTAACAACAACCTATAATCCTGTTGAACTGGTCATAATGCTTTATGACGGCGCAATAGACTTTCTCGATAAGGCTGCCACTGCCATGAACATGCGGGAAGTGCCGATAAAGATAAAATATATAGACAAAGCCATAGCAATAATAGAGGAACTCCTTAATGCCCTAAACTTAGAGGTTGGCGGAGAAATTGCCCTTAATTTGCAGAATCTATATCTTCATATGATGAGGGAACTTGTATTGGCGAATGCTAAAAATGACGGAAACAGGGTTAAGCATGTAATCGGCCTGCTCAGAGAACTGAGAGAGGCATGGGTTCGGATTAAAAATCAGGTATAAATATAAAGAAATATCTAAATTCAAAAAAACAGCAGGATTCCCTGCTGTTTTTTTTCTTTTGTTTACAAATCCTGAAAAAAATTAGTAAAATGAATATATTATTTGAATTTTTTTTAAAAGGTGAAGGGCTATTAAATGGATATCGCAGCGTTTTTAGGCATTATTATAGGCATAAGTGCAGTTGTTGTCGGCAACATTATCGAAGGTGGCAATACCGCCCATCTTGTTCAGGCTGCCGCAGCTCTTATTGTTTTTGGAGGGACATTTGGTGCAACTCTCCTTAGTTTTTCGATGCGGGATGTATTAAACGCATTTAAAGCCCTCGGCATGGTATTCGGGGGAAGGTCTCATACCCCTTCGGAGATAATAGAAGACATTCTTGGCATCCTCGTTAAAGCAAGGAAAGCAGGCCTCATTGCCCTTGAGTCAGACATCAAAAATATAGATAACCCGTTTCTGAGGAAAGGATTGACTTTTGTTGTTGACGGAATGCCCCCTGCAATGATAAAGGATGTGCTTTATCAGGAGATTGCCACATACGAGGAAGATATGAAGAATGCCGCAGATGTATTGGGAGCCGCCGGAGGGTATGCTCCTACCATAGGAATACTCGGCGCTGTACTGGGCCTTATTCAGGTTATGAGAAATGTTGCTGACCCTTCAAAGATAGGCAGCGGTATAGCGGTTGCCTTTGTTGCAACTATATACGGAGTTGGTGCTGCAAACCTTATATTTTTGCCGATGGCGCGTAAGATAATGAATAAAGTGAGAGAGGAAGTATTTATCAGGGAATTGATTATAGAAGGCATTGTTGGTGTTGAAAGCGGCATGAACCCTTATTTCCTTAAAACGCGATTGAATGCATTTCTATCAGAACATGAAAAGAGTGAGTAAATGGGTGAATGAGTGAATGGGTTTTAATCCTATAACTCATGTACCCATCTACTGCATTTAGGGGGAATAGTTGAGGAAAAGACGCAAAACGCATTTTGAAAGACCGAGCCATGAAAGGTGGCTGATATCTTACGCTGATTTCATCACCCTGATGTTCACCTTTTTTGCAGCCCTTTATGCCCTTTCATCGATGGATAAGGCAAAGGTCGAGAGTTTTTCCGGCTCATTAAAACAGGCTTTTAAAGTGATAGATGAACCAATCCCGTTATACGAAGAAAGAACAAGGACATTGGTTCAGGATATAAGTAAAAATATAAAGGGTATCGAAGGGATTTCCGTGAAGACCGACCCCAGAGGGGTTGTTGTAACATTTTCCGATGCTGTGCTTTTTGCTTCGGGTTCGGCTGATATTAAGCCAGAGACATTTGATGTGCTCGATAAGCTTTCAAAGGTTATTAATGAGGTTGCAGGACGAATTACAATAGAAGGCCATACAGATAATGTGCCGATATCAGGCGGTAAATATGTGTCAAATTGGGAACTCTCAACAGCGAGGGCAGCGAGCATTCTGCATTTTCTTATTACAAAGGGAGTTGATCCCAACAGGTTTTCCATTGCGGGTTATGGGGAATACAGGCCGCTGACAAGCAATGAGACAGAGGATGGAAGGGCAAAAAACAGAAGGGTAGAGCTTGTTATCGGGGCAAGCCAGTGATTATATATACACAAATATGGTATAATGGCTAACATTTAAGGGGGAGAAGATGCAAAATGATGAGAGGTATACGAGAATGAGGGAATTCTCAAGGGTAGACGCCTATGTGCCTTTTGCTGTCCGTGTTGTTCCTCCTGAAGAACGGCCTAATATAAAATCGAAAATATCAGGAGAGACCATTTTAGCCGAGTTTCAGACATTAACGGATGTGGAAGACAAACTTCTTTCCGACTGGCTTAAGATGCTGAATGCAAAGCTCGATTCGATTATCAGTATGCTTACTTTCCAGCGGGAAGGTTTTAGTTCGCTTCCCTTTGTGCAGGTCAATATCAGCGGCGGCGGTTTAAGGTTCAATTCCAAAGAGAAATACAATCAAGGGGATGTCCTTGAAATAAAAATGTTACTGCCCATGATACCCCCTGTTGCCCTTTATATTTATGGAGAGGTAGTAAAGATTGAGCAACAGATAAACGGCTATGCCATTGCCGTTAAATTTATTGCAATAGATGAGGACATAAGGGATGAGATAGTCAAATTTGTTTTCAAAAGGCAGAGGGAAATACTCAGGGAAAAGCGGAGGTAACTGTAATTAGATGTTTGCAATAATAGGCGCACTGGTAGTTCTATCGTCTGTGATCGGAGGCTATTTATGGCATGGCGGTAATCTGCATGTCCTTTTTCAGCCCTCGGAATATTTGATAATCGGAGGCGCAGCTATCGGAGGATTTATTATAGCCTCTCCAATGAAGGTTATAAAGGCGGTTATCGGCGGCATTTCGAGTATACTCAGCGGCAAGACATATTCAAAGGCAGATTATATGGAAGTTCTTATGTTAATGAGCGAGATATTCTCCAAGATAAGAAAAGAGGGTCTTGTCTCCATAGAGGCAGATGTGGATAATCCACACGAGAGCAAGATTTTCAGTAATTATCCAAAGTTTCTGAAAAACCATCATGCAGTAGCCCTTATTACAGACACTTTGAGGACCGTCATGACGACAAGCATAGCACCCCACGAACTTGAGGCACTTCTCGATACAGAGCTTGAGGCACATCACGAAGAACTTATGATACCTTCAAAAAGTGTAAATAACGTGGCGGATGCCCTCCCGGGACTCGGTATTGTCGCTGCAGTAATAGGCGTTATCCTGACAATGGCAAAGATCAGCGAGCCTCCGGAGGTGTTGGGCCATAGTATTGGCGCTGCGCTGGTGGGAACATTTTTGGGAGTGTTGATGTGTTATGGATTTGTTGGTCCTATGGCAAGGAATTTAGAGCATATTGCCAATGAGGATAAGAAATATCTGAATGTCCTGAAGGTTGCCCTCGTTGCATTTGTCGGCGGTGCAGCCCCCCAGATATCAGTGGAATTCGGCAGAAGGGCCATACCGGGTAATGTTAAACCCTCCTTTGTAGAGGTCGAAGAAGCACTAAGAAAATTGAAGAAGTGAATGGGTAGATGAGCGCCCGTTCACTCATCTACGTGGTGTTATGGCTGACAAATCAAAAGCAATAATTATAAAGAAGGTTAAGAAGGGCCACGAGGGCCATCACGGCGGAAGCTGGAAGGTCGCCTATGCCGACTTTGTGACCGCAATGATGGCTTTCTTCCTGCTCATGTGGCTGCTCGCAATGGTTTCTCCAGAAAAGAGGGCTGCTCTGTCAGAGTATTTCAAACATTTCAGTCTTTTTGAAAAAGCAGGTCAGTCATTTATGATGGAAGGGCAGCAGGCATTGCAGGATAAAGGCAAAGAAATGAAGACCTTTGATTTCGGAGACGGAAAAGCGGCATTATCTCCGGAGGATTTGAAGGAAAAACTGAAAAGGGCCATAGAAGAAAAGTTAAGGGCTTTGAAGGATCAGGCAGTTGTGGATATCTTTGAAGGCGGCGTAAGGATACAGCTTGTTGATCTGGAAGGGAAATCAATGTTCCAGCCGGGCAGTGCACAGCTTACGCCAAGTGCAAAGGAGATATTAAAATTAGTGGGTGATAACATAAAAGATTTACCCAACAGGATTGCAGTCGAAGGACATACGGATGCCGCGCCTTTAAAGACAGGAAGAATCACCAATTGGGAGCTTTCTACTGACAGGGCGTCTTCCGCAAGGAGGGAGCTTGAGGCAAATGGTATAGACCCTGTAAGAATAGCGAGGGTTGTAGGATACGCCGATACTGAATTGTTAATCAAGGAGAATCCAAATGACCCGAGAAACAGAAGAATAAGCATAATCCTTCTTCAGTCAAAGGTTGAACAGCCCCCTAAAGTTCAAGAGCCGGTTCAGCCACCAGCACCCCCGGCTAAGCCCGTGCAACCTCCGCCTCCGCCACCTCCTCAGCCTGAAGAGGTGAAAAAACCACAGGTTGAAAAGTCTGCCACTAAACAGGAGCAAAAAAAGGAACTCCAGAAGCCTGATATTGGCATAAAGCCTATAAAACCTATTGATCCTATCGGGAAATAAGTATTTAAGTATTCAAGGGATTAAGAGAATAAATCCTGTCCCTTTACCCCTTTACTCCTTAACCCCTTGACCCCTTATCCTTTTCAGTGTGCCCCATGTATCAATATTGGAAGACATCTGGCACAGACAAGTTTTCCTCTCCTTCATGTATACAATGAAGATAAACTCTGTAAACCATAAGGAGGAACTATGGACAGATTCGTAAGAAACTTTATTGTAATGAGTATCGTGTATTTAGTACTGGCAGCATTTTTTGGGTTGTTATGCTTGCCAATTTCCAAAGAGGAGTAACAGACCTAAATTCGTAAACATAGATAGCAGGTATGCAC
>NZ_DAIOFX010000014.1:0-25379 GCF_036745535.1 Dissulfurispira sp. | reverse complement strand
TTTCCAAAGAGGAGTAACAGACCTAAATTCGTAAACATAGATAGCAGGTATGCACTCAAAGCCTTAAATAATGCGATGAGAAACCGTATTGCCTGTTTTTCTGCTGAATGTAATACATGATACTGAAATTGTCTTTAAATGGCGGGAGTGTTCGGCTCTAAGGTATCGCTATTTAAGGCTTTTCGGCACACCTGCTATCTCTGTATTAGAAAGTTTCTTTGCGGATTATGATAACAGGGCAGGGTAATGTTTTTTTTATGAGTTTGTTGTAAAATTAGTTAATGAATTCACTATCTATAAAAAACTATAGGGGGATTTTATAAGGGGGACGAAAGTCCCCCTTATGCCCGAAGGAGGCTGTCATGAGAGAAGAAGACGTCGTAGAGGCCTTAAAAAGGGAAAACGAGGAGTTCAGACGCATTTATCAAGAACACAGAGAACTTGATAACCAATTATTAGAATTTAACAAAAAACTCTACCTTACACCTGAAGAAGAAGCCGAAATGCGCAGGATTAAAAAGGAAAAGCTCTATAAAAAGGATAAGATAGCCGAGTTGATAAGGGAGTACAAAAAGCATCATTCGCTGAATTAAAATCAGGTTTACAATCTTTGATTTGCACTTTAAAAACTGAAAGGGGATTTGTATGGCCAAAAGGAGCAGGACTATAAAGGAAGGTCTTGAAAGGGTTCCGCACAGGGCACTTCTTTATGCAACAGGCATTCCAAAGAGCGAGATGAACAAGCCTTTTATCGGTGTCGCAACCAGTTTTACGGATATTATTCCCGGTCACGTAGGAATGAGAGACCTCGAGAGATTTATCGAAAAGGGCGTCCATACAGGCGGCGGCTATCCGTTCTTCTTTGGCATCCCCGGAATATGCGATGGAATTGCCATGGGACACAGGGGAATGCATTATTCCCTCCCTTCGAGGGAATTGATCGCAGATATGGTAGAAACCATTGCAGAAGCCCATCAGTTTGACGGCCTTGTGCTTCTCACCAACTGCGATAAGATAACCCCGGGCATGCTTATGGCTGCAGCAAGGCTAAATATACCGAGTATTGTGGTTACCGCAGGTCCCATGCTTTCAGGACATTACATGGGCAGAAGGCTGAACCTTACAAGTGATACATTCGAGGCTGTTGGCAAATACAAAAGAGGTCTGATAAAAGATAATGAACTGCAGGCACTTGAAATGTGCGCCTGTCCCGGGGCTGGTTCGTGCCAGGGAATGTATACTGCCAACACAATGGCATGTGTTACCGAATCCCTCGGAATGAGCCTGCCAGGCTGTGCCACATCTCCTGCTGTTCTGGCACATAAAAAGAGAATAGCCTTTGAGAGCGGCGTAAAGATTGTGGAGTTAATAAGAAAGAACATTACACCAAGAAAGATAATGACGGATAAGGCATTTAAGAATGCGATTATGGTTGACCTTGCCCTCGGAGGCTCTACAAATACTGTTTTACATATTCCAGCAATAGCTTACGAGGCTAAAGTTAAACTATCACTTGAGGTTTTTGATGAGCTGAGCAGAAAAACACCCCACATAGCCAGCATGATTCCAGGGGGACAGTATTATATGGAAGACCTTGATTATGCCGGAGGAATTCCAGCTGTTTTGAAGAGATTAAAGGATATGCTTAATCAAAATCCAACAGTTTCAGGTAAGAATATCTTTGAGATTGCCGAGCAGGCAGAGGTGATGAACGGGGAAGTCATCAGACCGCTAAATAAGGCTTACCATAAAGAGGGCGGGATAGCGATCCTCAAAGGGAACCTTGCTCCTCATGGTGCAGTGGTTAAACAGACAGCAGTGAGCAAAAACATGATGAAATTTGAAGGAACGGCCAAGGTATTCGATTCAGAAGAAGACGGAATGAAGGCCATATTGAGTGGCAATATAAAGGCAGGGGATATTATTGTTATCAGATACGAAGGCCCAAAGGGCGGGCCGGGCATGAGAGAGATGCTTTCTCCTACATCCGCAATTGCCGGCATGGGACTCAGCGAATCTGTTGCCCTTATAACCGACGGCAGATTTTCAGGCGGCACACGGGGCCCCTGTATAGGCCATATATCTCCGGAGGCAATGGAAGGAGGCCCTATCGCTGTATTAAAAAATGGCGACAGGATCAGGATAGACATTCCGAAAAGGAAAATAGATGTCTTGCTTTCCGATGAAGAGATTAAAAAGAGGCTTTCTCAATGGAGGCAGCCGTCGCCCAAAATAAGGCATGGTTATCTTGCCAGATATGCGAGGCTTGTCAGTTCAGCAGGCAACGGGGCGGTAATGGGAGAATAAAATGGAGTATTGGAGTAATGGGAGGCGCGACTGATTAATTTTGCAAAAGGCGGTCACATACTGCTGTAGTGTCATGTTTAAATTATATTTAAATTATATTTAATCCGTATTGCTCTATAAGCCTCAGATCGTCTTTGTATGTCCTGCCTGTTGTTGTTAGATAGTTTCCTGTGAGAAGGGCGTCTGCACCTGCCATAAAGACCATTGAGTTGAATTCGCCGAGTATCTGCATTCTACCGCCGCAGACCCTTATCTCCTTTTCTGGCAGGATAAACCTGTAAAGGCTTATGATCTTAAGGGCTTCAAACGGGTGGAGGAAATCCATTTCAGCCATTGATGTGCCTTTAACAGGTATCAAAAAATTAATCGGCACAGAATCCACATCCAGTTCTTTTACGGCAAAGGCCATGTCTATCCTGTCCTGCCATGTCTCTCCCATGCCGAAAATGCCTCCCGAGCATATGGAAAGGCCTGCGGATCTGGCCGCATCTATCGTTTTCAGCTTATCGTCATATGTATGGGTCCTGCAAATTTCAGGGAAGAACCTTTCCGAGGTTTCGAGATTATGGTGGTAGCGTTCAAGACCGCTTTGTTTAAGGAATGACAATTCATCGCTGCCCATAAGCCCCAGTGTTGCGCATGGAAGGAGACCAATATTTCGTATGTCTTCAATCATCGATGATATTTCTTTGAGCTCGTTTTTACCGACCTTTCTGCCGCTTGTAACAATACAGAATCTTCTCACGCCGGCGTCCTTTGCCTCTTTTGCCTTATCGATTACCATATTTTTTTTGACGAGTGGATAGACAGGAATGTCTGTCTTGCTCTTTGATGACTGGGCGCAGTAGGAGCAGTCCTCGGGGCATGCGCCTGATTTGGCATTGATAATAGAACAAAGGTCAACGGAATCTCTTCTGAATGTTTCCCTTATTTTATTGGCTGCAGCGAATAGGTCGAAATAAGGCTGAAGGCCGGGGTTTGAATGCTGAATTTGAACAATCTGGAGTGCTTCTTCTTTAGTTATTGAATATCCGCTTAATATCTTATCTCTCAGGCTGTTAATCACAGATTATTTTTTCGCAAAAGCGGCATGAATGTCAACTAAAGAGAATCGGTTGGTTTACGTAATTAATACCTGATACTGAAATCGCTGAAGCCCTCCGGTTGATTTTCCCATGTGACATCGATATTCGTGACATTTGCGTAAGGCGGACCTTGCTTACATTTCAATATAGCCTCTTCGATGAGCTCCCGCTCTCCCTCAAAGACTGCTTCCACCCTTCCGTCAGGGAGATTTCTAACCCATCCTTTTAGTCCGAGGGAGTCGGCAACTTCCTGCGTGAATGCCCTGTAGTACACGCCTTGAACCCTTCCTGAGATATAGAGATGCGCCTTTGTTTTCATGAGTCTATAATACCTGAAGGTCTAATTCTCTTTTGTGGGTGTCTCGGCTATCTTGACTTCATCTTCCGGAATGAGTCGCTTTGCACCAATAAATCTCTTAGCATAATAAGGTTCTTCAAGGCTGTCTATTGTCACCCTCTTGGACATTGTGGAAGCATGGATAAACAAGTTATTGCCGAGATAGATACCAACATGGGATGGGAAAGATGCATACGTCCTGAAGAATACTAAATCTCCTATGGCGAGTTCCTCTTTATCAATTGCTTCTCCAATCTTGAATTGCTCCCGTGCACTTCTGGGCAGCTCAATCCCTGCGATGCTGTATACCCTTTGCACATATGCAGAACAGTCAAGCCCGAAGGAGCCGTTGCCTCCGAATCGATACGGTAGATGCAGCATCTTCTTGGCAAACAGTATGAGCCTTTCTTTTATGCTCATCTTTGAAAGGTCTTTGGAGTTCGACAGCTCTTTTACCTCTTCCAATCTTGCGGATGTTATGACAGGCGTTGCCTTCCTGTCATAATTCGCCTTTATGGATTTTATGTCTTCAGGTTCTTTTGGTTCGGGGGTTGTTCTTGAAACAACAAGTTTTTGACCGGTTTTAAGAGAGGTGCTCGTTAAGTCATTCAGTTCTTTAAGCTCATCCACGCTTAAATCGAATCTCTTTGCAATCCTCCAGATATTGTCTCCTTTTTTAACCGTATATGTCTTTTCATCTTCTGCGTCCCGAGCGGACTTCTCTTTATAAAACGCCTTGCGGGATTCTTCGATATCACGGGACTTCTTCTTTGCTAAAATCTGCTGGCCTGCCTTAAGTTTGTTTGTTTTATTTGCAATCTTCTCTAGTGTGTCGCCTTTTTTTACGGTGTGATAAATTTTGCTGTTGGGGATGGACAGTTTTGTCCCTGCCTTAAGTTTGTCGGACTTCAGGTTATTGGCCTTCTTTATCTCGGATTCAGAGACATCGAATTTTTTTGCGATCTTATGGAGAGAATCGCCATTTTTTACAGTGTAGGTTTCAGCATGAACAGCGGATGTCATATAAAGGAAGACGATAAAAAGCACTACATACATTTTTTTCATTAATATCTTCCCCCCTTTAAGCTTTTATGCTGCTTCATCCTTCAAAAAATCATTAATCGGCGGTAAATCGCTTAAATTCTTAAGACCGAAATATTGCAAAAACTCCTTTGTTGTGCCGTAAAGAAACGGTCTGCCCGGAGTCTCTTTTTTGCCCACAATCTTAATAAGTCTTTTATCCAACAGACTTTTAACAGCGCCATCAGAGTTGACACCCCGTAACTGGTCTATCTCTAATTTAGTTATCGGCTGTTTATAGGCTATTATTGCCAGTGTCTCCAATGTTGGGGGAGAGAGCTTGCTCGACTGGTTTATATTTTTGAATTTTTTTACCCGCATGGAAAAATCCGGGTTTGTGACCATCTGGTAGCCGTCTGCAACCTCCACGATCAGTATGCCAGAGTTTTTACCCTTGTAGTCCGATATTAGCTCCTCCATTAATTTTTTGATTTCGGACTCCGGCATTTCGGTTGCCTTAACGAGGCTGCTGACAGGAACAGGCTCTCCAGCAACAAACAGCAAGGCCTCGAGGGCTGACTTATGCATGTGCCTGTTGTCTGATGTTGCTGCCGATACTACCGATTCTTCCATTGCCCAAGATTATAACAAAAAAATGCCTTGCAATTCAAAGGAAAAGTTATTTATCATAGAAACAGGCAGAGGTAAAGGTAAAGGAGAAAATAAGAATGAAGAGATTTGGATTGATTCTATTTTTCATTTTCACTGTTTTTTTATTCTTAACCTTTACCTCTACCTTTGCCTATTCTTTTAGCAACGGAGGTTGCGAGGGTGATTGCAAGAAGTGCCATTCCTTAAGCACACAGGAAGCTAACGGCATCCTGAAGAAGATGAATCTCTCCCGTGCAAAAATTCTGAATATACAGTTGAGCCCTGTAAAGAGCCTATGGGAAATATCCATAGAGGATAATGGCAAAAAGGGTATTTTTTATGTGGATTTCTCGAAAAAGTATCTCCTTTCAGGTCAAATTATTGAAGTAGATACCGGCTCAAATAAAACTGCGGAAAGCGCCCAGAGGATTCCTGCAGGAAAGGCAGATGTTTCAAAGATACCGATAAACAATGCATTGGTCATGGGCAACGCCCGTGCGCCAAAAAAGGTGATTGTATTTACAGACCCTGATTGACCGTACTGCGGGAAACTTCATCAGGAGATGAAGAAGGTTTTGGAAAAGAGAAAGGACATTGTATTTTATGTAAAACTGTTTCCACTGAAAATGCATAAGGATGCATACTGGAAATCCAAGAGTATTGTATGCAATAAATCTTTGAATATGCTTGAGGACAATTTCGAAAATAAACCCATTCCTAAAACCGATTGCGACACAAAGGAAATAGATAATAACATAAAACTAACCGGATCCCTCGGCATTACAGGCACTCCTACAATGATAATGCCCGATGGCAATATCTATTCAGGAACAATGCCTGCGGATAAACTCATAGAACTTATTAACGGGAGGCAATGAAAGCCGGTCCCGATATCCTCATTATTTTCCTAACAGCCTCGGTATTTCTGATATTACTCTTTATAGTTGCAATATTCCTGCCCCGCCTTTTGAAGAAAGAAGAAACAAAAACAGAAAGTGCGGAGATAAATACCGTTGTAAATGCATTCCGGGCACTCGGAGACGAAATAAAATCCCTTAAAGAGCAGCTTGTAATAAAGGAGAGACTTGCTGCGCTCGGAGAAGTGTCCGCAGGGATAGCACACGAATTCAGAAACCCCATGGGTGTAATAGCAGGCTATACAAAACTCCTTTTAAAGAGCCTTGATGAAAACGACCGGAGAAGAGAAATCGTTCAGGGTATTCTCAACGAAATTGAAGATATGAATCGTGTTATGGAGGAGCTGCTTAAATTTTCGAGGTCAGAGCCGATAAAAAAAATCGATATAAACCTCACAAAATCCATAAAGGATGTTATTCAAAGTATGGGTGATTCTGCTGATAAAATAGATTTTAGTTTATTGGATGATGTTTCAATAAAGGGTGATGAAACCCTGCTAAAGCAGGCAATAAAAAATCTTGTCCATAATGCCATTGATGCAGGCGATAGTGTGTGGATAGATGTGGAGAAGGGCGTTTCTTTAAATAAGAAGGGTGTATTTATTGTTGTGAGAGACAATGGAGCCGGTATCCCCGTGAATGATGTGGACAGAATATTCATGCCGTTTTATACCACAAAGGATAAGGGTTCAGGAATAGGCTTGGCACTTGTGCAGAAGATAGTGACAGAACACGGGGGCAATATCAGCGTGGAAAGCAGAGAGGGGGAAGGCAGCACTTTCAGGGTGTTTTTACCTATAGAGTGACTATGCAAACAATTCTAATAGTTGAAGACAAAAAGAGCATGGCGGATATGCTGACCAAGACCTTTCAATCCGAAGGTTTTGATGTAAGAACGGCTTATACTATCAAGGATGGAATTAATTTACTCACATCCGACTTGAGTGCTGTGGTTACAGACCTGAGACTGCCCGATGGAGACGGCATGGAGATAGTGAGGACAATAAAGGAAGGCTTTCCCTTCATTCCAGTGATTGTAATGACCGCTTACGGGAGCATCGAGACTGCTGTTAAGGCAGTAAAACAAGGTGCATATGACTTTATCACAAAACCATTTGATCCCGACCATCTCTTATTGATAATAAAACGTGCAATAGGAGAGAGGACTATCGAGAAAGAAAACATCATACTGAAAAAAGAGTTCCATAAATTTTTAAAAATGCCCGAGATGATAGGAGTAAGCAGGGCATGGAATGAAATAATGGAAAAGGTGAAAAAGGTGGCGCCACTTAAAACCACAGTGTTAATCCTCGGAGAGAGCGGAACAGGAAAAGAGCTTATCTCAAGGACAATACACCATCTGAGCCAGAGGTCAAAAAAACCCTTCGTTGCAGTCAATTGTGCAGCAATTCCCAAAGATTTAATAGAAAACGAAATCTTCGGACATGAAAAGGGTGCATTCACAGGCGCAGCAGAGATAAAATTGGGGAGATTTGAACTGGCAGATAAAGGCACAATTTTCCTCGATGAGATAGGGGATATGGAAATGCCTCTACAATCAAAGCTTTTAAGAGTGCTTCAGGAAAATGAATTTGAAAGAGTGGGAGGCACCAGGACAATAAAGATTGATACAAGGATAATTGCGGCGAGTAATAAAAATCTTGAAAAGGAGGTTGCTGAAGGACGCTTCAGGGAAGACCTGTTTTATAGACTGAATGTATTTCCCATAGTTATACCGCCATTGAGGGAGAGGGGGGAAGACATTATTCCTCTTGCACGCTATTTTGTTTCACAGTTTTGTAGAGAAATGAACAAAAATGAGCCTTTAATTCCACCTGAAATCGAAAGTATTCTTTTGAGCCATGAATGGAGGGGTAATGTAAGGGAACTGAAAAATGTGATAGAAAGGGCAGTTATCCTGTGCGATGGCGCAGCCCTTTTGCCTGAACATTTTAGTTTCGTTATGGATGTAAAAGAAAAAATCAATTTAGATGCGGCATCATTACACGAGGTTGCAGAATCCGCAGCAAGGTCTGCCGAGAAGACAAGAATAGAAAATGCCCTCAGACAGACACAAGGAAACAAAAGCAGGGCAGCAGAGATTCTCAAGGTCAGCTATAAGACACTCCTCAATAAGATAAAGGAATATGGCATTGGTTAATATGTAATGACATACATATCATTATGAATCGCGCTACATAAATTAAAGATACATACCTTTTAGAATTCCTTTAAAAATCAAAGATAATCCAAACTCTATTCTTATGGCATTTTAATTGCTATAATTAAATTTGTGAAACAAATTGGACAAAAAGGTTTTTCACTTGTTGAGCTTTTGGTAACAATTGGAATAATCGCCGTTGTGGCAGCAATTGCCATACCGCAACTACAGAGGTATGCTACTAACTCAAGGCTGAAAAGTGCAGCGAGGGACATCATGGGGGATGTTTTTCTTTATAAGGAAAGAGCTATAGCTGAAAACAGGATGTATAGAATAGCTTTTAATATTAATCCGGCAAATACCTATACGATTGAGCAGTGCAACAATACTGGGTCTTCCTGCACAGCAGGATATTCTGTCATTCAAACAAAGACCCCTACAACTTTTGGAAATGACATCAGGATTACAAACGCAGCATTCGGAGCTAATTCAACTATTAATTTTCAGACAAGGGGAACTACTGAGGCAGGAAACGTTGCGCTTACCAATGGCAGAAATTCTACAGCTACCATAACAACAAACATTACAGGGAGAACAGGTGTTCAATTTAATTTGCAATAAAAAAGGCTTGGGCATGATAGAGGTGCTAATTGCACTTTTTCTGACCATGATAGGCGTTATGGCGCTTATCTCCATGCAGCCGCAGGGATGGCTGCTCGCAGGAAGGTCTGATCATCTGGGCAGGGCAGCAGGAGTATTGCATGAAGAACTTGAGACTATAGAGTCATTAATAATGAACCCGTGTAATGTTGTTACAGCAGGTCCGGCAAGAAATATTAGGGTGAGCGGGATGGGAGCTGCTCAATCAGGTGATGTAACATTTACTGTAACGCCGACCATTACATCGATTGGTACCAATGTATGGAGGGTAACAGTTAGAGTTACATGGACTGGTAATAATACAGGAATTAGAGAGAGTATTATTGTTACAAGGCAGGAGCCGTTCAGATTTCCTTCAGGATGTACTGACGGCTCGGTAGCGATTACATACTAACAGGCATGGGTAAAACAATATGAAGAAAGCAGGCAATATAAAGGGATTTACCCTCGTAGAGATTTTATTCGCAATCACCATAGGACTGTTACTGTTGAGTGCTATTTATGTTGCTGTCCAGTCCGGCCAAAGGTCATCTGTTGCAATTGAAGCAAAGACCGCAGCCCAGCAGGATGCAAGGGCTGTGCTTGAGCTTATGGCATTGGAAATAGGAATGGCGTCTTATAACCCAACATATGCCTTGAATACTATATGGCGTAACCCTGTTGGGTGTACTACCAACTGTGTATCTGCAGGGGCAGATACAGATAAAGGGATTCGTGATGCTACTGCAAATAAAATAACAGTGGAGATGGATATAAACGAAAGCGGAAGTATATGCGACAATTCTAATGAAATAATAAGCTATGTCTATGATACAGCAAACCAGAGAATTACCCGTTCAACAAATTGTGGAAATGCCTTTGAGTTTTTAGGCTGTACTGATGCAAATGGTGATGGCAGATGCGATAATAATAACACTCTAAGAACTGTAAGGGTTATTAATAATACGCTCGGCATTCCTATGTTCAGGTATTACAACGGAGCAGGCACTGCAACTGCAAATGTCCCTGATATAAGAAGAATAGACATAACCATTGCAGTGGAAACGGATAAAATAGACCCGAATACAGGGCAGAGGAGAAGAATGATTTATTCAACGAGTGTAATACCGAGGAACCATGCAATCAGCCAATAAACATTTGAGGTCGATTATGAAGAAATTAAAAATAAAGAACAAAAAAGGTTTTGCCCTTATTGCAGCACTCCTTGCTATCTTAATAATTACAGCAGTTGGAGTGCTTGTTTTCACTATAACAACGCAGGACATCAGGGTAAGCACGAGAGTCACAGGAGAGAAAAAGGCATTTTCTGCTGCAGAGGCAGGCATTCACAGGACAATTCAAAACTTTAATCCTGATAACCTTGCCGCTGGTGTTGTCACAAATGTTCAGGTTGACGCTGCTACAGACCCTGATTCCCGCTACACGGTCAATAGCCTTAGTTCCGCTGGTCTTCCGCCATTACCTTTAGCTGGCTATGCCATAGGAGGAGGTCAGCAGTGGGGACAGGCAAGATATAATGTAAGCGTGACAGGAACAAATACAAGGTATGCAAGCAGCGTTACTGTAGATGTAGGTGTTGGATACGGGCCTATTGAGATAACGACAGCATATAGATAGGAGGTAAAACATTATGTTCAATATAAAGAAAATTCTATTAGTTTTTGCATCGCTATGTTTCGTTTTTATTTCCAATGCATATTCTGATGAAACAGCCCTTTTTACTACTGTAAAACCTGATGCCTTGATTGTCCTTGATTTATCAGGCAGCATGAACCGGAACCCTGCTGGGGGAACCAATATCTGGGGGAATTCTTCATGCACAGGAACTTTTTATGCCTCATATAGCGCCTCAGACCCTAATCGCAATACTAATTGCAGTCGTCTTGCCATTGCAAAAAGGGCAATCTTTGACCTCCTTGATGATAATAATGATAATGTTATCAATAGCAGTGATGAGACCAGCTTAGGCATAAGAATGGGATACATGAGATTTTATGACTGCAACAGCGATGATACAGGAGGTAGCTATACCAGCGGTTGTAATAGTTTGATAAGGGAGATAGGCTCATCAAGCTACAGCCTTATCTATTCCAGTGTTAATGGAGAGAGTGCCAGGGGGGGAACTCCTCTAGCGTCCGCATTAAATGAGGCAAAACTTTATCTTGACGTACATAAGGCATCTGATAGCGCCGGTGCATGCCGTAAGAAATTCGTAGTGCTTATAACTGATGGGGAAGACACCTTTGCGTGCAACGGCAATGGCTTCGAAAATCAGACCGATATGTATAAGAGGAGAAAGGCTACTGTTGCGCGTGCAAAAAAGCTTGCAGATGCAGGATATAAAGTGTTCGTAGTAGGGTTCGGCGCAGATATGCCGGACAGTCTGGAGAACACGCTGAACTGGGCTGCCTATTATGGGGGGACAGATAATCCCCTTGCTGCAAATTCAGGGAATACAAATGCCATTACCCCTTCTTCAAACCCTTGCAACGAAGGTTCATCCAATGACCCTGGCAGCGCAGCACTCTCTGGGTATGCGTTCCTTGCAGCTAATGCCACTGACCTCTCCACTGCACTCAAACAGGCATTTAACATTATAAGGGAGGCGACCTATTCATTTTCAGTTGCATCTGTTTCATCGTCAAGGATTACTGATGAAAACTATATCTATGAGGCATCGTTTCAGCCTGTAAATAATGACCCCTTCTGGCTCGGACATTTGAAGAAATACAATATAAATGCTGACGGCACTATTGGAAGCATGATATGGGACGCTGGCACTGTTTTACAGACAACAGCAGCATCGAGCAGAAATATTAAGACTTACAAGAGAGGTTCACTAATTGACTTCAATACAACAAACATTACCCCAGCAGACTTAGGTGTTACAACACCTGCTGAAAGGGATGCTGTTGTTGGATATATTCGTGGAGAACCTGCATATAATCCAGACAACTGGAAATTGGGCGATATATTCCACTCCAATCCAATAACAATCGGAACGCCTTCGGCTTATTTCAGCGATGCGATTGATACAAATAATGCCTTTTCTACATTTAGATCAAACAATCAAAGGACATCGGCAAATAACCGAAGGGTAATAGTAACAGGCGCCAATGACGGGCAGTTCCATGCCTTCAGGACATCCGACGGCTCTGAATACTGGAGTTTTATTCCACCAAATTTGTTGCCCAAGCTTAAAAACATTGCACATTCATCTCACCCAACGGGGCTATCACACCAATATTTTGTTGATGGTCCTGTGAGCGCTTCTGATGTGTGGCTTGGCTCTGGCAGCGGTACAACCAAGTCCGCATCTGACTGGAAAACACTGGTTGTATTTTCTGAAGGCAGGGGCGCTGGCACAACACTTTGGAGTTCATCATCTTCCTGCGATTCAGGTTTTAACGCAACATACTCTTCAACATATCAGTATTACTGCGGCTATTATGCCTTTGACTTTACAGATACGATCAGCCCTGTATATAAATGGCGCATAAATCCTACATCTACCAATGCCCCTTATCTTGGAGAACCCTGGAGCAGGATGGCTTTTGGGAGAGTAAAAATCAGCGGCAATGAGAAGTGGGTTGGTTTTATAGGAGGAGGATATAATACTGCTAATTGTGCTGGCGGAGGAAGCTGCGATACAAGAGGGAAAGGATTTTATGTGGTAGACCTGAGCAATGGAAACATTTTATGGAGCTACACAAGGGCTGATAACACAACCATGGCATACAGCATACCAGCACATCCTGCCATTGTTGACACTGACAACGACGGTTTTATTGATACTGCCTATGTCGGGGATCTGGGCGGCAATATGTGGAGATTTAAATTCTGCACATCGAGACAGGGTTCTTCATGCAGCACAACCAATTGGAGTGGAAGTTTATTGTTTGATGCACGGGGAGGCGGAGAAGGCTCAAGACCTGTTTATAATTCTGCAACTATAGCCAAGGACGCAAGCGGCAATTTGTGGGTTTACTGGGCAACAGGTGATAAAACAGACCCAACTGCTCCAAGTACAAATGAAAAGGTACTGGGAATTAAGGACAATGACCGCACTACAACGTATACCCTTAGTAATTTGAATAATGTAACATCTGCCGTGCAGCAATGTAACAGCGAGACTGACAATGGATGGTATATAAACTTTACAGGCAGGGAAAAGGCATTATCTGACATTACGATCTTTGGTGGAGTCGTTTACTTTACTACCTATGTTCCATCTACAAGCGCCAGCGCCTGTGATCAGGCAGGGATCTCAAGGTTATATGCAATAAACTACCAGAATTGTACTGGTGTGTTATCAGGAGGTGCAAGAAGTATAGACATAGGTGTCGGTATTGCATCGGCGCCAATAATATCGCTAAAGCCGGGAGGCGGATTGCCTGTAGACCTCTATGTCACTGTCAGCGGAGGCGCCGGCCAGGATGCAAGCACAATAAGAGTGAACTTTAATCCTCCGGGCATTTCAAACAGAACCAATATACTTTACTGGAAGGATAGAAGGGTGCAGTAGGTTATTATTTGAAAACAGTAAAAACAAAAAAAAATGCAAGAAAAAGACGACAAAGACTATGGAATATTTACATAGTCCTTGCTGTAGTGGGTGTTTTTGTCATTCTGATTTTATATGCTTTTTCAGTCCCGCCAGATAAAAAAATTGAAGGTGATAAAGGAATAAAAAAACCATTGTCTCCTTTCGAAGTGGAAAAAAGAGATATTAAAGGAAAACTGCCTGGGCAAAAGAGCAGGGACGATATAGAGCGTCCTATAATTAAGTCCATAAAGTTCATCCCTGAACAACCTACTATTTTTGACGATATAAAAGCTGAGGTAACGAGTAGTTACAAGGGAGACGGCAGGATTACCTGCATGTATCAATGGAAGATCAATGGAAAGACAGTAGATGGTGTTAAGGGAGATACATTGTCAGCGGGCCTGTTTAAGAAAAAAGACCAAATCAGTGTCATAGCAACCCCCTATGCAGACGGTATTGAGGGCTATCCGTACGAGAGTATGTTTATTGTTGTTCATAGCGCTCCGCCATCTTTGGAATTGAGGGAGACGAAGCAGAAGCTGAATAATACAATCGAACTACAACTCGTAAGTAAAGATCCAGACAATGATAAAGTGACTTTCTCTCTTGAAGAACCGTACCCGGAAGGAATTACAATTAATAAAGAAACAGGAAAAATAACATGGAAGCCGAAAGAGAAAGAGAAAAGAATATACAAATTCAGGGCATCAGCTACTGATATAGACGGAGTTAAGACAACGAAAACTTTTGAGTTTATAGTTGAATAGGTTTCAGAAAGAAATGGTAGGCACGAGGGGTTTCGAACCCCTGACCTCTACCGTGTCAAGGTAGCGCTCTCCCACTGAGCTACGCGCCTACATAATTAAGATATTCATTAAAACCAAAAAGGCATGTTTTTGTCAAGATAAAGGCTGAAAATGCTTGAATGAAGGTACATTTGCATGGTATGATTTGAACAAATGGTTGCTCTATTAGTCATAATGCTTGTGTTATTTTCGGACTTGGAATCCCATGCTGATATTTATAAATACATATCGGATGATGGGACAATATATTTCACCAATGCGCCGATGGACAGAAATGGCAGTGTTGTAATGAAAGAGAAAAAATCTTATCAGAAGCCAAATGAAGAATATACCAGGATATATGTCGGTAGTGAAAGGTTTCATAATATGGCAGAAGAAAAAGCGAGGCGGCATAATATCGACCCGCAGCTTGTAAAGGCTGTAATAAAGGCTGAGTCTAACTGGAATCCTAATGCTGTCTCTCCAAAAGGGGCACAGGGTCTTATGCAATTGATGCCTTCAACTGCTTCTATTATGGGTGTCAGCAATCCCTTTAATCCAGAGGCTAACATAGATGGTGGAATACGTTATCTTAAATATTTGCTTCAGAAGTTCAATGGAAATCTCACCCTTGCTCTTGCTGCGTATAATGCAGGGCCAAAGCTGGTGGAGAGAATAAAAAGCGTACCGCCTATTCCAGAGACTATCACATATGTTAAACGGGTTATAAATTATTACTCCAGAGGCAATGGATCAGCAGTGAATATAGATTTTCCGGAGACAAGAAGAGAAAACAGAATTCAAAAAATGGTATTAAAAGACGGCACTATACTTTTTACCAATTCATACCTTGCCAGTTCGTATGGGGAACAGGGATTTTAGGTGTCAAAAGAGATCGAAGCTGTAAGAGAAGAAATTTTAAAATTAAAGGAAGAACGAAATGCCATAATCCTCTCCCATAATTATCAGAGAGATGAGGTGCAGGATATTGCTGATTTTGTGGGAGACTCCCTTGAGCTGTCAAGGACCGCAGCAGAAATAGACTGCGATGTGATAGTCTTTTGCGGAGTGCATTTCATGGCCGAAAGCGCCTCCATACTTTCGCCCAACAAGACAGTACTTTTACCTGAACTGGATGCAGGGTGTCCTATGGCAGACATGATTCAGGTAAGTTCTCCGAGAAAGGTCTGGAAGACATTTCCTGGATATGAGACCCAGCCGGCATTTGCATTCCCCCATGAATTTACCCTAAGGGATATAAAGGCAAAATATCCGGGAGTGCCTGTTGTTGCCTACGTAAATACAACTGCCGATGTAAAGGCAGAAAGCGATATATGCTGCACATCCGCCAATGTTGTGAAGGTGATAGAATCCCTGACCGATGAAAGAGTGATATGCATACCCGACAGGAATCTTTCCATGTGGGCCCAAAAGAATACGAAAAAACAAATAATCGCATGGGACGGCTTCTGCCATGTCCATGACAGAATTACCCAAAAAGATGTTTTAAAGGCAAGAGAGGAATATCCAAACGCTGTTTTTATGGCACATCCCGAATGCAGGCTTGAGGTTCTTGAACTTGCAGACCATGTCACGAGCACATCGGGGATGCTCAGGTTTGCAAAATCGTCTGATGCAAAGGAATTCATTGTTGGCACAGAGACCGGGCTTATGCACAGGCTGAAGAAGGAAAATCCCGATAAGATTTTCTATCCACTGAGGAAAGATATGGTTTGCCCTAATATGAAAAAGACTACGCTTAACAGCATCCTCACTGTGCTGAGAGGGATGAAGAATGTGATAAAGGTTTCCGAAGAGATAAGGATTCCTGCCAGGAGGGCATTGGACAGGATGCTTGAAATAAAGTAGTGTCTCCTCTTAAAGAAAAAATTATCGAAAGAATAAAATCAGAAGGTCCCATCAATTTCGAAACCTTCGTGGAAATGGTCCTTTACTATCCCGGGCTTGGCTATTACACAAAGGATTCCACAAAGATAGGCAGGACAGGGGATTTCTATACAAGCCCTCATCTCCATTCCATATTCGGCGCAATGATAGGCAGGCAGATGGAGGAGATGTGGACAGCCATCGGAAAGCCTGAGATTTTTCATATCGTTGAAATGGGAGCCGGCATGGGCTATCTGGCAAAGGACATGCTTGAATATTTAGAAGAAAAAGAGATATTTAAGTATCTTAAATATACGATAGTCGAGATAAATCCAACAGTAAGAGCAAAACAACAGGAACTGCTTTCAGAATTTTCGGATAAAGTTAAATGGGTCTCTCATATAAACGAACTAAAACCCATTACAGGCTGTTTTTTGTCCAATGAACTATTGGATGCCTTTCCTGTCAGGCTCATTGAGGTGTCAAATAACCCCGATAACGAGCTGAAGGAAATTTATGTATCTATAGACGGAGATGATTTAGTCGAAATAAAAATGCCGTGCAGTGTTGAAGTTAAAAAATACCTCAATGAATTCGGCATTGAGCTGCCAGAAGGTTACAAAACCGAGGTTAATCTGAAAATTAAGGATTGGCTGAGTGAGGTCAGTAATAAACTCTTCGAAGGTTTTATTTTGACAATAGACTATGGTTATCCTGCGCAGGATTATTACAGTGAAGACAGGAATAGAGGGACTTTGCTCTGTTATTATCATCACCAGATAAATGAAAATCCATATCAGAACATAGGAGAACAGGATTTGACTGCCCATGTGAATTTTTCGTCTCTTAAAAAATGGGGAGATGAGTTGGGTTTAAAAACCATAGGTTTCTGTCCGCAAGGCACTTATCTCGTATCGCTGGGAATTGATGAGATAATAAAGGAGCTTTATGGAGATTCGCCTGATGTTTTTGATGTAGCTAAGATCAAGGGATTGATCCTGCCTCAGGGCATGGGCGAATCGCATAAAGTGATGATTCAGTATAAGGGGAAAGACGAGCCGAGATTAAGAGGATTTTCATTCAGGAATCAACTGAAATACCTGTGAATATTCCTTTAACTTTTCTATGCTTTTTAACACCCGTTCCGGCGTATGTGCCTCGATTGTATAAATACAATTATTGTTTTTTAATTCAGAGAACAAGGTGTTGAAATCAAAACTCCCATCCCCGATTGGATGATGCAGATCAGCAGTTTTGTCGTTGTCGTGAAGATGTAGCTCAATAATGTATTTCTTGATTTCTTTAAGCCAACTCACCAGTGAAACGTTCGAAAATAGATTGCAGTGCCCTGTGTCGAAGCATACCCCGAAATTATCGGAATTTATCTGTTCCATTAATAACCTTAGATTCGATGGTTCGTCTTCGAATATATTTTCAATGGCTATTTTTACGCCGATATTTTTTGCTCTTTCGTTTAAAGGCCTCCATGTCTGGATGCTTTTTTCAAGCCAGACCTCTACCTTCAGGGCATACTTCCATTTTTCGTAGCCGGAGTGAAAAACTACGGCTTTGGGTTTTAATGCCTCTGCAATATCGAGGATATGATTGAACCTTTCAATGGTGGCGTTTCTCACCTTTGAATCTATAGCCCCCGGTGAAAGGTCCATGAATGGAGCATGAAATGAAAGCGATGGGTTGTAATCGAATATGTTTTTGAGTTTGACAATGGAGTCGGCATTAATGCAATCGAGGGCAGTTGAATTGAAGTAGATTTCGAGATCCAGTCTGTTTTTCTTGATAAAATTTATGTAGTCCTCTATCTTTTCATAGGGGACATGGATATGGGGAGAGATCATGTTTATATGGTTATTTTGCGGCAACTGCTTCTTTCTTTGTCCCTGTCTTTGTTTCTGAAGATTTCTTTTCCGAGGCGTCTTTTTCAGAATCCATCCCCTTTTTCCTTTCCGATGATGCATAGTCTGTCACATACCACCCGTTCCCTTTCAATACAAAAGATGTATTCGATATAAGCTTTCTCACCTGACCGCCGCAGTCAGGGCATGTGCTTAAGGGTTCATCGCTGAATTTCTGGATCACCTCACGGTTTTTTCCGCACTCGAGACATTCGTATTCGTATATTGGCATGGTTGATACCTCCTGAAATTTAAGATTATATCGCACCCAAATTGAGCGATTCTGTATTCATATTTGTAAGGCAGGTGCTGCGGAAAGACTTTAAACTCCGCACTTGTGTAAACTTCTATCTTGTATCCGTCATCTACTGCATTGGATACTTGATGGATAATGCATCTGTTATCTCTCATATGCACATGAACGAGGACTTTTTAAAGTCCTGGAGCAGTGATTGCCTTACAAATCACTCTATAAATATAACCAAGCTTGATTAGATAGGTCAAGAACATGGCAATGAAATGGCTTTGAGCGGATTTCAGCAGTGTTAATTATTGACTTTTTTGTGCAAATTCAGGTTAAGTATTAATCTCTAATTAATTCGGAGGTGATATTATGTATGCAATTATACAGACAGGCGGAGAGCAGATAAAGATTTCTGCTGGCGATAAGGTTTGCGTTGAAAAGATCACGGGAGATATTAATTCCGAGGTAATATTGGATAAGGTTTTAATGGTCTCAAAGGATGATAAAATAGTTTACGGCAAGCCTTATGTTCAGGGCGCAAGCGTAAAGGCTGAGATCGTAGAGGCAGGCAGGATGCCCAAGGTGCTTGTCTTTGGTCCGAGACCCAAGAAGGCTCACAGGAAATTGAGGGGGCACAGGCAGCAGTATACGACCTTAAAAATTAAAGAAATAACCATAGCATAGGCGGAGGATAAAGATGGCACATAAAAAGGGAGTCGGAAGCTCAAGGAACGGCCGCGACAGCAAGTCCAAAAGACTCGGTGTAAAGAGGTTTGGAGGACAGGTTGTCCGTGCAGGAAATATACTCGTAAGACAGCGCGGAACAAGGTTTCATCCGGGCAACAATGTCGGCAAAGGTTCTGACGACACGCTTTTTGCATTGATAGACGGTGTTGTCAGGTATGAAAGAAAGGATAAGACAAGGACGAAGATCAGCGTATATCCTGTGGAAGTTCAGGCAGCAGTTAATGTGTAACTGAAAATAAATAGAGAAAGGGTTTAAAGGCGGGTCAAATTGACCTGCCTTTTTTGTTTATGAAATTCATTGATTACGTAAAGATTCATGTGAAGGCAGGAGACGGCGGAAGGGGCTGTGTGAGCTTCCGCAGGGAAAAGTACGTCCCGAGAGGAGGGCCTGACGGTGGCGACGGCGGAAAAGGCGGAAATATAATCATAAAGGCGACAAAAGAATTAAATACCCTTCTTGATTTGAGATACCAGCGGGAATACAAGGCAGAGAAAGGAGAACACGGAAAGGGAAGCAATAAGCACGGCAAAGACGGAGAAAGCAGGATAATCCCTGTTCCTGTTGGTACGCTTATCAAAAATGCAGAAACTGAAGAGGTTATCGCAGACCTCGATCATCATGATGCAGAGGTGATTGCAGCAAAAGGCGGCAGGGGAGGGCTTGGGAATGCCCACTTTGCAACACCTACACGGCAGGCCCCGAAATTTGCCCAGCCCGGTGAAAAGGGACAAGAGAAATGGCTTGTCCTCGAACTTAAACTCCTTGCTGACGTTGGTTTGATTGGACTCCCCAATGCAGGCAAATCAACATTAATCTCTGTTATATCCTCTGCAAAACCAAAGATAGCCGATTATCCCTTCACCACGCTCGTGCCTAATTTGGGCGTTGTAAAATTGGAAGATTTCAGGAGCTTTGTAGTTGCCGATATCCCCGGTCTTATAGAAGGGGCACACAGGGGCGCCGGACTTGGATTCCAGTTCCTACGTCATGTTGAAAGGACATCCGTTCTCCTTCATCTTGTGGATATTTCCGATATTTTGGCAACCGACCCTGTAGAAGACTTTGAAAAGATAAACAGGGAATTAGTATTATACAGTCCTGAGCTTTTGAATAAGCCCATGGCAGTGGCAGGCACAAAGCTTGACATTGCCCATGATAAAATCAGATTGAATAGGCTTAAAGAGTATTGCAAAGATAAGAGATTGGACTTTTTCCCCATATCTTCTGCAACAGGCGAAGGGATAAAGGAGTTGGTAATGTATTTGGCAAAAAGAGTAAAAGAGTAAAAGAGCTTTCTGATATTAACAATCTATAAACATATGGATACTGTACTTTCTAAAAATAGAATACCAATACGATTGACTTCTGAAAGGTGGCTTCATATTGTTGAAAACCATGATGATATGGCCGGCTTTTACGATGACGTATTGCAAACAGTCGAAGAACCGGATTTTATTTTGTCGGGATATCAAGGAGCATTGATTGCTCTAAAAAAGTTTGATGAAAGAAGGTTTCTGGCTGTAATATATAAAGAGGTTAGCGAGGCGGATGGTTTTATTATAACTGCTTATTTTACGAGAAAATTAAAACTTGAAAGAGAGGTGCTGGTATGGCAACGGCAGCAGTTGAAGAAACAGTAAGTGAAGCGATAAAGGCTATATCGCATATCATTAAAATGCCTGAAACAAAGATGTGGATAGATTATGACAAAGAAGCCGATGTCCTTTATATCAGCTTTAAAAGACCCCAAAGGGCAACCGATTCTGAAATGTTGAAAGACGGAATTCTGTTGAGGTATAAAGACAATGAGCTGGTAGGAATAACTGTGCTTGAGGCATCAAAGAGGGAATAGGAACATTGGGGAAAATCCTTGATGTCCTAAAAAATACCTATTATGAGCAGGATAGTCATAAAAATCGGCAGCAACATACTCACTGACAAAAAAGGCGGATTGAACCAAAAAAGGATTCATTCCATTGCAAAGGATATATCCGATATTTGCAAGGCTGGCTATGAAGTTGTGGTTGTTTCATCTGGCGCTGTTGCTGCAGGCATGAAAAAACTTGGCTTAAAGGAAAAACCAAAAGATATACAGCTCAAGCAGGCTGCAGCAGCAGTTGGACAGTCTTCCCTTATGTGGGCATATGAGAAGAGTTTCGGCGATTTCGGCAAAAAGGTTGCACAGGTGCTCCTCACAAGAGATGACTTCTCTGAAAGGGGCAGGTATCTTAATTCCAAGAACACCCTTATCACACTTCTCTCTTACGGAATAATACCGATAATCAATGAGAATGATACTGTTGCAACAGATGAGATCAAATTCGGAGACAATGACCGGCTTGCTGCCCTTGTTTCGGGATTAATAGATGCAGAGAGGCTTATTATCCTTTCTGATGTGGAAGGGCTTTATTCATCTGACCCCAATAAAAATCCTGATGCAAAAATAATCCCTTTTGTAAGTGAGATTACACCTGAATTTGAAGCAATGGCAGGAGGCGCCGGAAGTGCTGTTGGTACAGGAGGCATGTATTCAAAAATACTTGCAGCGAAAGAGGCTGTGTCATATGGAATAAAGGTTAATATCGTAAGCGGCAGAAAAAAAGGGCTTATAGTAGCGATCCTGAAAGGTATTCACATTGGCACTGAATTCAAGCCGCAGATAAAGAAGATTTCATCCAAAAAAGGCTGGATCGCCTATGCCATAAAACCAAAGGGAAGCCTTGTCATCGATGATGGCGCTGTCAATGCCATCCTGAAGTCAGGCAAAAGCCTTCTCCCGTCCGGTATCATAAGAGTTGAAGGTGTGTTCGATACAGGAGATGCTGTTTATTGTGTCGACCTTCGCGGCAACCGCATTGCAAAGGGCATAGTGAATTATTCATCACATGACACAGAAAAAATAAAAGGCAAAAAGACCACCGAGATAGAAACAATCCTCGGCTATAAGTATTCCGACGAAGTAGCGCACAGGGACAATCTCGTGTTATTAAGCTAATCTCGAAAAATCTGCAATCTGAAGCACAAGCTTCTGTATATTCTTAATCAATGAAAGGCGGTTCTGTTTTATCTCCTCATTTTTATCCATCACGAGCACCTTGTCAAAGAACCTGTTTATGGATTCTTTGAGGCTCGATAAAAGCCTGATCGCATCATAATATTTGTTCTCCTCAAGAAGTGAGTTTATCTCAGGAGTTATGGATTCCACCTCTTCATGAAGATTTTTTTCTTCTTCCTGTACGAACATCTCTGTATTTACAGGAGGCACTTCATTTTTGGGAGAGATGTTGTTGACCCTTTTAATAGCGAGGATGAATGACTCATAATCGGAGTCTTTTTTAAATTTCTGTATGGCATCGAGCCTTTCTTTTACAGTGTAAAGCGGCTTGTCTTTAACAAAGTTCATGACGGCAGATATGGAATCAAGGGGATAGCCGTGTGACTGGAACAAAGGCTCTATTCTCTGCTCAAAAAATTTGATGAGGTCATTCATGAGGACTTCTTTATTATCAAGCTCAAATGCCTGCAATGACTTATCCAGTAGTTCGAAAATATTAAGGTTGTAACGGTTCTTTATGAGTATGGAGATTATTCCCAATGCCTGTCTTCTCAGAGCAAATGGATCCTCAGTGCCTGTTGGCGTGAGCCCTAACATAAAGAAGGACGCTAAATTGTCCAGCTTATCCGAAAGGCTTAGAATTGACCCGATGCTGGTTTCGGGAAGCCTGTCCCCTGAAAAGGCCGGAAGATATTGCTCTGACAATGCCTTTGCAATATCTTCGTTATAGCCGTCATTTAATGCATAATAACCTCCCATTATTCCCTGCAGTTCCGGGAATTCCCCCACAACGCCGGAAATAAGGTCGGTCTTTGACAATAAGGCCGCGGTATGAACATCCTGTTTAAACTGTTCAAATCGTTCAAGCTGTCGGCAGCATTTATCCGCCACGAAATCTGCAATTGAGGCTATCCGGCAACTCTTGTCATAAAGGTTTCCGAGCTTTTCGTGGTAAATGACCTTTTTCAATTCCTCAACTCTTTTATTAAGAGGGATTTTTTTATCCTCCTCATAATAAAAACGTGCATCCTCAAAGCGTGCCTTTATGACCTTCTCGGCGCCTTTTTTAATAGTCTCTGCATTGTCATTTTTGGTGTTGCTCACAATGATGAAATGGTTTGTGAGTTTGCCATGAGCATCCTGAAGGGCAAAATATTTCTGGTGCCCCTTCATTACTGTTATAAGCAGTTCCTTCGGCAGATATAGATATTCTACTGGAAAAGTTCCAAGCACCGGCACCGGGTATTCCACAAGATATGTTACATGTTGAAGGAGGTCTGCGTCTTCCATCAAAGAGGCATTCACAGATGATGCGAGTTTTTGTGCGCCATCCACGATTATTTTCTTTCGTTCATCGGGATCGAGGATAACAAAATTATTCCTGAGCAGATTGATATATGCCTTGCAATCTTTTATTTCAAAGGCTGCAGGAGAGAGGAACCTGTGTCCCCTCGTCATGTTGCTGCTTTTCAGACCGTCTATCTCAAAGGAAATCTTTTTGTTGTTGTATATTGCAAATATCCAGTGAATCGGCCTGGCAAATCTCAGACTGCCGCTGCCCCACCTCATTGATTTTGGAAAGTTTAGTGATAAAACGAGTTTTTGCAGTATTTCGGGCAACAGATCTATTGTCTGCTGCGCAGTTTCTTTGATTACTGCCACAACATAATTTCCTTTACCCTTTTCCTTTTTGATTAAATCCTTAACACGCAAGCCGTGCGTCTTTGAAAATGACTCCGCTGCCTTTGTGGGCCTGCCGTCCTTGTCGAACGCAGCATTCACAGGAGGGCCCCATACTTCTCTTTCTGCTGCCTCTTGCACCGGATCTACTTCTGCGATCATGGATAGTCTTCTCGGAGTGGCATATGTCTTTATGGATTTATAAAGCAGCCTGTGTTCAGAGAATATTTTTTCAGCGTTTTCCTTCAGTTTTATGATGGCATCATGAAGAAACCGTGCCGGAATCTCCTCTGTTCCTATTTCTAATAATAGTAACGGGTGATGGGTAATGGGTGATGGATTATTATCAATTGTTTTTTCTATTTTTTTACTCATAACTCATCACCGGTCACTCATTACTGTTTTTAAAAGAGGAAATCCCTTGTCTTCCCTTTGTTTTAGAAATGCCTCTGCACAGAGCTTTGCAAGGGCCCTCACCCGCGCGATGTAACCGGTTTTCTCTGTTACGGAGAGGACACCACGCGCATCAAGGAGATTAAACGTATGCGAGCATTTCAGGCAATATTCATATGCCGGAAGCACCAGTCCCAACTCGTTCATGTTTTTAGACTCTTTTTCGTAGGAGTCGAACTGTGTTATGAGTAATTCCGTATTTGCGTGGTCAAAATTGAATTTTGAAAACTCTACTTCTTCCTGCTTGTGTATTTCGCCATATTTGATCCCTTTGCACCACTCTATATCAAAGACATTGTCGATTTCCTGCAAATACATGGTTATTCTTTCAAGGCCGTAGGTTATTTCTACGGATACGGGCTTCAGGTCTATTCCTCCGACCTGCTGGAAGTATGTGAACTGCGTTATTTCCATGCCGTCAAGCCAGACTTCCCACCCGAGGCCCCATGCGCCGAGGGTTGGAGACTCCCAGTCATCTTCGACGAAACGAATATCATGCTTTAAAGGGTCTATGCCGATATGTGAAAGGCTTTCGAGATAGAGTTCCTGGCTCTCAAGGGGAGATGGTTTTAGTATGACCTGATACTGGTAATAATGCTGAAGCCTGTTCGGATTTTCGCCGTATCTTCCGTCTGTAGGCCTTCTCGATGGCTCTACATAGGCTGTCTTCCACGGCTCCGGGCCAAGCACCCTGAAGAATGTTGCAGGATGGAATGTCCCTGCTCCAACCTCAATATCGTAGGGCTGAAGAAGGATGCAGCCCTTCTTAGACCAGAATTCATGCAATTTTAAAATCAAATTTTGAAAGTACATATATCTCTTTTTGGTTCAGAAAAATGAGTAGAAATGTTATATAAAAACCGAATCCTTTGTCAAATAAAATGCCATTTTTGTTGACACAACAGTATATGTAAGCATATACTAAATAAA
>NZ_DAIOFX010000013.1:0-32961 GCF_036745535.1 Dissulfurispira sp. | reverse complement strand
TTTACATAAGAAACAATTAGTTGTCAATGAGTTATATCCCCTGTATTTCAATCCAGAATCTGCATTATAATACCCGATGCTGTCTCTCAGCCTTTATCTTCAGGTATTCACCAGCAGGCGGATTGCGACAGTTACGCTCCTCGGCTTTTCTTCCGGCCTGCCATTGGCATTGACAAGCGGCACTTTACAGGCATGGATGGCTGTTGACGGAGTGGATATAAGAACCATCGGCATCTTTGCCCTTGTCGGACTTCCCTATACCGTTAAATTCCTCTGGTCTCCAATCATGGATAGGTTTGTTCCGCCGCTATTAGGGAGACGTAGGGGATGGATGATCATTACACAGATCGCATTAATATTGGGCATAGCTGCAATGGCCTTTAATTCACCAAAACAAGCACCGCTGCTAATAGCTGCATTTGCATTAACAGTGGCCTTTTCTTCTGCATCTCAGGATATTGTTGTTGATGCATACCGCACCGATGTATTGAGAGAAAAGGAGCGGGGCGCAGGCGCTGCAGTTTTTGTCATGGGTTACCGCATTGCAATGCTCGTATCCGGTGCGCTGGCTCTTATCCTTTCCGATAATATCGGCTGGCATAATACTTATCTGCTGATGGCTGGGTTAATGTCAATCGGCGTAATATCGGCATTTTTCGGCCCTGAGCCAGAAGAGAAAATCATCCCTCCCAGGAGTCTTCAAGAAGCTATTTGGGGGCCTTTGAAGGATTACTTTTCGAGACGCTCCGCTGTCATGCTGCTGATTCTGATCATCCTGTACAAACTCGGAGACGCATATGCCGGTTCATTAACCACAGCGTTCCTCATTAAAGGAGTGGGCTTTACACCTACAGATGTGGGCACCATCAATAAAGGACTCGGCCTCGTATCGCTCATTGTGGGAGCAATGTTCGGAGGCGCATTAATGGCAAGACTCGGCCTTTTCAAGTCATTGTTATTTTTCGGGGCGTTGCAGGCAGTATCTAATCTCTCATTCATAGTTCTGGCATGGATTGGAAAAAGCTACGGGATGCTGATTTTTGCAGTGGCCTTCGAAAATCTTAGCGGAGGCATGGGCACATCAGCCTTTGTAGCACTGCTTATGAGTATGTGCAATCAAAGATACAGTGCAACCCAATACGCACTTCTGTCTTCCCTCGCTGCACTCGGAAGGATTTTTATTGCCCCAACATCTGGATTCATCGTTTCCGCCATCGGCTGGCCAGCCTTCTTTTTTATAACCACACTTGCAGCACTGCCAGGATTGGGGCTATTGTGGTGGATGAGAAAAGAGATAGCAGCCTCAATATAACAATACCGGGCTTATTGGCAATATAATCTCTAAAATCTTCGTCAACCACTTTTCTCTTTACAGACGAGGCATGGCGCAAATAGACTCTCTCGCTATCCTTGATAATAATCCCAACATGGGAAACATCAAGCCCATGAACCTCTGAATATATTCCCGCATAATCTCCTGTCCTCAATTTGTTCATAATGGAATCATCAATAACAGCCGAGGGTATATATTTAACGACATGCTTTTTGGGATCAATGCCATTTAAAAAATAAGTCCCGTCTTCTTTTACATTAAGCATCTTCTCAACTTTTATTGCGTTTTTGCCGCCTATTCCTTCTGTGACGTCCTCGACAAACTCTGAATTTGATTCCACCCAATCCGTAAAGAAGTGGTTCCTATTTTCAAATGCAACCTTTCCTGTTTTATACCTTACCCTTCTCAAATTCTCCTTAAATTCAGAAAAAGAACTCGACAGCCTCATCGCCTCTATGTAATCGATAAAAGTAAAGCAGTCAACCGCCGAGAGGTTTATGACAAAGACCTCGGGCGTTTTAATGTCTCCTATCAAGGTTTTTTCCTGATACGGCAAGCCGAGGAATTTCTCTGAAAAAAAGGCTATCCTCTCTCCTGCGCCCTGAATTTCTGCGGCTTCGCGCATAATAGCGTTCAGTCTCTCCTCTGTCCATCTGCCTAAAATGACGGATTCCATAAATGCTATAATATCAGAAAGTAATTAGGCAAAACAGGCACAGTTTCAAAGCCTTTATCAATGCGATAAGATTATTATATGCCTGTTTATACTGTTTAATGCAAAGGTGATATTGAAGTTGCCCTTTAACAGCGGGAGGGTTCGGCGCTAAGGTATCGCTGATAAAGGCTTTTCACCCATGCCTGCTTTGCTTCTGTTTAAGGTTGGTTATGAGTACGATTATGAGAAAAGTCATAGACATCCATACCCATGGCATAGGCGGATATGATACGAGGACAACTGTTGAAGAACATGTCCTTAAAATAGCTGAAATACACGGCTCTCAAGGTGTTTCAGAAATTATTCCCACCATATATCCCGCCACCATAAAGGTGATGAGAGAAAATATGGCGGTGGTCAAAAAGGCAATGGAACTTCAGAAGACTGAGGACAGAAGCCAGAAAACAGAATCAAGAATCATCGGTATTCACCTCGAAGGGCCTTTTCTGAATCCCTCAAAGTGCGGTGTTTTGAATGCAATAACGTTTATTGAGCCGTCAGAAGATAATTTTAAAGAACTCGTTGAAGGCTTTGAAGATATCATAAAAATCATTACTATTGCGCCGGAGATTAACGGCTCAATAAAATTAATAAAAAAAATAACTGACATGGGCATAATTGCGAGTATGGGGCACTCAGATGCTACTTATGCCGAGGCAGAGGCTGGTTTTCATGCAGGTGCAAGGGGCATTACACATATATTCAATGCAATGAGAGGATTTCATCATAGAGAACCGGGAATTGCAGGCTTTGGGCTTTTAAATCAGGACATTTATATCGAGGTTATTGCAGACCCTTATCATTTACACTCCAAAACGCTTGAACTGATATTTAAGACAAAGAATCATAACAGGATTATTATTGTCTCCGATTCTGTAAAAGAGGCAACGCCATTCACAAAAAGTCAGGGTGTTACAGATACATATGGTAAATTATTAGGAGGCTGCATGACAATCGCAGAATCATCAAAAAGGCTCATAGATATTGGATTTGATGAAGATGTTATAATGAAGTGTATAACAGAAAATCCTGAAAAATATCTAAAGCATGAAAACAATTAAATCAATACTCCAATACTCCATTACTTCAATATTCTTACTCCTTACTGTTTTCGGCTGCGCCATTAATCCGGTCACCGGCCAAAGGGAACTGATGTTCGTATCCGAGAGTCAGGAAGTGGAGATGGGCAAAGAGCTTTACCCCAATGCCCTGTGGGGCGACCTCGGAGGTGGCGGAGAGTATAAAGACGAAAAACTCAAGGCTTATCTCAAAGACATTGTTATCAGGATTCACAGCGTTTCTCACAGGCCAAACCTTCCTGTTCAATTTGCAATACAGAACAGTTCTGTTCCAAATGCATGGGCAATACCAGGCTATGTTGTAATTACGAGGGGATTACTCGCATCCCTTGAAAATGAGGCAGAATTTGCCTTTGTCATGGGGCATGAAATGGGACATGTATCTGCAAGGCATTTTGCAAGGCAAATAACATCAGGAATGCTGCTTCAGGCAGGATTGGCAGCAGCAGGCATTGCCATGAGCGGAAAAGGCTATTCTGATGTAGCCATGAACATTGGCTCCATAGGCGGAAGCCTCTTGCTCTTAAAATACAGCAGAGACCACGAACTGGAAGCGGACAGACTGGGCATTCTATATATGGCAAAACTCGGTTACAATCCAGAAAACGCTGTAAGTGCTCACAAGAATCTGGAGAAGATATCGCAGGAATACATGAAATCATTGGGTAAAGACGCTAAAGAGAGGGGATTCTTTGAAGACCTGTTATCCACACATCCGAGGACATCGGTGAGGATCGAAGAAATTCAGCATATGATAAATGAGATGCAGCCGTTCGCAGTTACAGGTGATGGGGCCAATAAGGAAAAATTTCAGACAGCAGTTGCAGAATTAAAAAATATAAATAAAATCTATCTTGAATATTACGACAAGGCAGTCAGGGCATTTGGGAAAAATAATATTGATGAGGCAGATGCCCTTGTATCAAAGGCAATAAAGGAAAACCCAAACCAACCCTCATTTCACACACTAAAAGGCTTTATCAGGCTAAAGAGAAAGGATTACATCGATGCAGAAAAATATTTCAATGCTGCACTAAATCTCGATAAAGACTACGAGCCTGCATTAAGGGGCATGGGCATGATTAGATATTTTAAAGGTGAATATTCAGACAGTGCAGGCTATCTAAAGAGAAGCATCTCCCTCTTTCCTCAGGACATACCAGCCCATTATTTTTTAGGAATGAGCTATTACAAGATGAGGATGTATAAAACAGCCATTCCGCATTTACGAATATCTGCAGAAGCACAACCCAAACACCCAGAGATACACGGCATATTAGGCATATGTTATGAAAATATAAATGACATCTATTCAGCTTATGACGAATATGTCATGCAGCTCAAGGTCAATCCGACAAACGAGATGGGAAGACATGCAGCATCGAGGGTTGCTGTATTAAGGCTTATCCTTGAGGGTTCGAGGATAAGGCGATAGGCTAAAGTCTTTCGATAAAATCGTGAAGCACCGGATATTCCTGCTTTAAAACACTTATGTCTTCTTTCAATAACCTCAAGCCTTTGGGAATATGCTTCAGGAAGTATTTCTTGCCTTTTCCCATTGAAAGGAATCCATACGCGCCAAGTGCCTGCATATGCCTTTGAATGCGGCATAGAGGAAGTGATTCAAGGAAATCATTTTCATTGAGTTTGTTTTTCATTTGTTCAAGATAATACTCAAGCAGTCTTTCACGCATGTCTTCATCGAGCCTGAAATAAGGGTCCCAGAGCATCGATGCAATGTCGTATGCCGGAGGCCCTATCCTTGCTCCCTGATAATCTATCAGTCTTGGAATGCCTTTTGTAATCATAATATTCTGTGACTGAAAATCTCGGTGGATTACTGTCTTCTGATAAGAATCTGCCTTTTGCGCCAATCCATGCAGTTCTTCATTTAATGCGGATATATTTTTAATATCCACTCTTTTCAACTGTTTCACGAACCTCTCAATAAAATAATCCGACTCCCATCTGAAATGCTCATAATCAAAGACCCTCTCCTGAAGTAACGGGCATTCTGAAACATGCCTTGTTGTATTAATATGAATAAGAACCACGATATCCATGACTTTTCTGTACATAGCTTCTATTTGTATAGATTCACGAGGGCATTTCAGCCAACTGTAAAGAGAAACATCTCCGAGGTCTTCAAATAAAGCGGTCATTTCTTCAGAATTGACATCGAGCAATTCAGGGACAGGGATATCATGCTTCCTAAAGAATTTTGTGTATTCTATATGTCTGTGAAAATCAGGATCGTCTTTTTTGTACTCCACAAACACAGCAGTCGAATTATCATTCTTCATTCTGTAATACTTCCTGTCAGAGCCTCCTGTGCCGATCAGTATCAATCCATTATCTCCGGAAGCGCCGAGCATCTCGGTCTCGTCGAGATTGATCTCGAAATCAGGCCCGATTATACAGTTCTCGTATTCTTTTTCTTCAGGCTGGCTGCCCTCAAGCACGATGCAGTTCCTGAAAGAAGATGCATCATCAATAATGCAGCCTTTCTCTATAACGACATAGCCGTCAATTTCGATATCCGGGCAACATCCCATCGATGGATGAATGTATATTGTTTCGCCGTCGGTTCTTAACGCATCGATTATTGCAGACGCATATGCCTGTGGTGTTCCTATGTCATTCCAGTAGCATCCGGCGAAATCGAGTGCCTTTACCTTATGTCCTGCTTTTGCTGCCGCAAGCCATGCAACTGTGGCATTTGAAACTCCTTCAGGCAGAAACTTCAGAATCTCATCAGAATAAACTGCAATTCCTGTATATGCGGCTTTTTTGCCTATTGTGTCGTGATTCGGCATCGAAGTCCCGGGATTCTCTACATCCAGGACGTATCCTTTATCATCCAAAACGACATTGTTGTATCTTGGATAATCATGCGTTGCGAGTGTCGCAATGTTGCCTTCTGAAAGATGAGTTTCTATCAGGAGCGAAAAATCGATGTCAGAGACAATATCGGAATTGTGCGCAAGGAAGTGTCCTCCTGAAAGAAAGCCTTCCGCATTCTTCAATGCCCCGCCTGTGCCGAGGATCGGGTCTTCATAAAACAATTCAATGCGCTCCGAGAACGCAGAGTTTCTGGCCCAATCTCTTAACATATCGGCCTTATAATGAAGATTTATGCCTATTCTGCCGGTGGATATCAGAGAGAATTTTTCAATGATGCCCTCTATTAATGGCTTCCCGAGAATCGGAAGCAAGGGTTTCGGGATGTGATTGGTAATCGGCCTGAGCCTTTCGCCGAGACCAGCGGCAAGAATAAAGGCATTAAGCTTTTTAGTCATAAAGCAGATAGGACTTCCTTTTATTTTTTGCAAATAAATAGCACTCCTCGCTCCACCACTTCTCCATCTTATCGAGGTCTACGCCAATTTCTATGTCGTTCCTGAGTCTGTCGCTCCCTGCAAGGATGTCTATCGGCATTTTTTCTGTCTCATACTCATAGGGAGGCTGTTTCCATAAATCCTCTTTCGAATATAGCTCATGGATGGCCTTTAAAATGGCAACGCCTGTTTTAAAGGGCTTGAACTTTTCTCTGTTTGTAACATGGATATGTGCGCCACCGCATAGTTTGCCGGCATGCTTCTGGAATGTGGGCTGAAAATACATGGGCCTAAATTTCACTCCCTGCAATTTAAATTCATCAAGCCGTTTTATCAATGCATCAGGATTTATAAAAGGTGCGCCAAAAATCTCGAATGGTCTTGTTGTGCCACGACCTTCGCTGAGCATCGTTCCTTCCAGAAGGCACATGCCGGGATATACAATGGCAGTATCCAATGTTGGCATATTAGGTGATGGCAAAACCCATGGCAATTTTGTATTGTCAAACCACATCTTGCGCTTCCATCCCTTCATGGAAATAACATGAAAATTTAAAGATGGATAAAATTCATTTCTCAAATAATTGCCTATCTCGCCGATTGTCATACCATGCCTTACCGGAAGCGGCCTTTGTCCAACAAAAGATGTATAATTCATATCAAGCACAGGGCCTTCGGTAATATGTCCTCCAATCGGGTTCGGCCTGTCAAGGATAACAACCGACTTATTATTCTCAAGACACGCCTGCATACAAAACTCCATTGTCCATATGAATGTGTAGTAGCGGGAGCCCACATCCTGCATGTCTACAACCACGACATCGATATCCTTCAGCATTTCAGGTTCAGGTTTTCTTGTACGTCCATAAAGACTGTAAACAGGAAGTCCTGTTTTTTTATCTATAAATCCTTCCCATTCAATCATGTTGTCCTGGGTTTCACCCCTGATTCCATGCTGGGGGCCGAAGAATGCATTTAATCGAAACTTATTAGATTTCAATGCAACATCTGCTGCATGCTCAAGTTTTTTATTAACAGAAGCAGGATGCACCACAAGCCCCACCCTTGCGCCTTTCAATTTTTTCGGCCAATGTTTCTCAATTCTATCCAATCCAGTTAATATCGATTTAGCCATGACAATATAATAACATTTCTGTTAAAATTTTCTGCTATGTTACTGCAACAGTTGATAAACGGTCTGACACTGGGCGGGGTTTATGCCATTATAGCCATCGGCTATACGATGGTCTATGGAATACTCGAACTCATAAACTTTGCCCACGGCGAGATTTATATGCTCGGCGCTTACCTCGCAATCATATTCTTGGGTCTTTTTACCGCAATGGGATTAACAGCAACCAGCCTTCCCCTCGCACTTATTTTAACCGCCATACTGACAATAATCTTCTGCTCTGCTTACGGCTTTACAATGGAAAAGGTTGCATATAAGCCATTGAGAAATGCGCCAAGGCTCAGCCCTTTGATAAGCGCAATAGGGGTATCCATTTTTCTTCAAAACTATGTCATGCTCACACAGGGAGCGACAGACAAGGCCTTTCCTCAGCGATTCGGAGAAGCAGGCTTTCAGTTTATGAATGTCAATGTGACTTATCTTCAGGCAATGATAATCTTAGTCTCAGGGTTGTTAATGTTTTTCCTCCATCTATTCATTCACAAGACACGAATGGGCAAGGCAATGAGGGCAACTGCGCAGGACAAGACAATGGCAGCCCTTGTGGGAATAAATGTGGACAGCATCATATCCGTTACATTCATCATCGGCGCCGGTCTTGCAGCAGTGGCGGGCATTATGGTCGCTTCATACTACGGCCTTGTAAATTGCTTCATCGGATATATCGCAGGGATTAAGGCCTTTACAGCAGCGGTTCTGGGTGGAATCGGGAATATTCCCGGTGCAATGTTAGGCGGCATAATCCTCGGCCTTGTCGAGAGCACCGGCGCAGCATATATATCGAGTGAATACAAGGATGCATATGCATTCATCATACTTATCGTCATCTTGCTCATAAAGCCATCAGGAATACTCGGAAAAACCACAGAGGAAAAGGTATGAAACCGATTCTCATTGCCCTGCTGGCAGCCTTGTTATTCCTTCCATTCAAAGGCCTGAATGCAGCAGGCATAATGTTTATAGGCGTTCTCACCTTGTTGTCTGCTGTCTCTCTTTTTAAAAAAACAAAAGTTATCGATGTAATAAAAGCCATTCGCATTCCTGAAATTGGAAGGTTTAGGACATTTTTCATCCCTGTCTTGTTGATTTCGTCTCTCGCCTTTCCTTTCATATTAAAGGATTATTATATCGATGTTCTAATAATGTCAGGGATATACATCCTTCTTGCCCTTGGCTTAAATATCATCGTTGGTTTCACAGGGCTTCTTAATTTAGGCTTTGCTGCCTTTTATGCCATAGGCGCATATACCTATGCGATTCTCAATACAAAAATAGGTCTCGGTTTCTGGGCATCGCTGCCCATTTCTGCATCCCTTGCTGCGCTTGCAGGGCTGTTGCTTGCAATACCTGCCCTGAGGCTCAGAGGCGACTATTTAGCGATAGTAACGCTGGGATTCGGTGAAATAGTCCGTCTTGTTTTAAATAACTGGGACAGCCTTACAAACGGCCCAAATGGCATAACAGGAATATCTCGTCCTTTGCTCATGGGATTTTCTTTTGCACAACTCGAATATTACTACTATCTCGTATTTGTCATTGTAATTTTCGCTGTAGTGGTGATCAAAAGAGTTGAATCATCGAGGATCGGAAGGGCATGGATAGCAATAAAGGAGAACGAAATCGCTGCATCTTCGATGGGAATAAACACAACGAAATATAAACTATACGCCTTCACCTTTGGAACATTCTGGGCAGGAATAGCAGGAATATTATTTTCTGCAAAGATGCAGTTCGTCTCGCCCGAAAGCTTTACCTTTATGGAATCTATTTTAATCCTGAGCATGATTATACTTGGAGGGATAGGAAATACACATGGTGCGATTATTGGTGCATTTATTCTTGTTATCCTGCCTGAGGTGTTGAGAGAAGTCCAGTTATACAGGATGCTCATTCTTGGAATCGGCCTTGTCCTTCTCATGATATTCAGGCCGCAGGGAATCTTAGGGGGAGTGAAGGGTGTACATTTTAGAAGTTAGGGAATTAACCAAGCACTTCGGCGGCATCAGGGCAATAGAGGATGTAAGCTTTAAGGTGAAGGAAGGAGACATAGTCAGCATCATAGGCCCCAATGGCGCAGGAAAGACAACCCTTTTCAACTGTCTTACCGGAATAACAAAGCCTACCAAAGGACACATATATTTTATGGACAATGAAATCTCAAAGCTCCCTGCCCATAAAGTCTCAGAGATCGGCATTTCACGGACATTCCAGAATATAAGGTTGTTTTCAGAAATGACCGTAATGGAGAATGTTATGGTCTCTCAGCATGCCAGAATGAAATACGGCTTTTTGAGCGCAGTAATGCAGGGAACCAATTTCAGGAAAAAAGAGCAGATAATAAGGGAAAAGGCATTTGAATATTTAGAGCTTGTCGGGCTTGAAAATTATGCAGATAATATGGCAAGTAATCTGCCCTACGGCAGCCAGAGGAGGCTTGAGATCGCAAGGGCGCTTGCAACTGAGGCAAGAATTATCCTTCTTGACGAACCCACGGCCGGCATGAACCCCATGGAGACCTCGGAAGTTATGTCATTAATAAAAAAAATTCAGGAACTTGGAAAGACCATAATCCTTATAGAACATGATATGCGGCTTGTGATGGGCATATCCGACTGGGTTATTGTATTAGACCACGGAGTCAAGATTGCAGAAGGACTGCCAGAAAATGTAAAAAACGACCCGCTAGTAATAGAGGCGTATCTCGGAAGGGAGATACATTAAAACAAATAGTTATATGTTAAAGTTAGCATCCATATACATATCATACGGTCATATAAAGGCATTAAAGGGCATAGACATTGAAGTCAACAAAGGCGAAATAGTCTGCCTCATAGGCAGCAACGGAGCAGGAAAGACAACCATTCTTTTGACAATCTCAGGCATATTAAAACCCGATTCAGGGGATATAATTTTTGAAGGGGAATCTTTAAAAAATGAATCTCCTCACAATATCGTAAATAAAGGCATCTGTCATGTTCCTGAAGGAAGGAGAATATTCCCAAGGCTTACAGTGCTGGAAAACCTTGAAATGGGGGCGTATTCTGTAAATTTCAAATATCAAATTTCAAATTTCAAAAATAACATTGAAAAGGTCTTCAGCCTATTCCCTGTCCTTAAAGAAAGGACAAAGCAACTTGGAGGGACGCTGAGCGGCGGAGAGCAGCAGATGCTGGCCATCGGAAGGGCTTTGATGGCAAATCCAAAACTCCTGCTCCTCGATGAGCCATCCCTCGGCCTTGCACCCATAATGGTGAGCAAGATATTTAAGACAATTAAAGAGATAAATGAAGAAGGGGTTACAATCCTTCTCGTCGAACAGAATGCAAAGGCGGCACTGAGGCTCTCCCACAGGGGCTATGTGCTTGAAAACGGCACGATAAAACTACAGGGAAGTGGCGAAGACCTCTTGCACAACGAGGATGTGAAAAAGGCCTATCTGGGGGAATAGTTTTTTCATCCCTCATACACCACCTTTCCCATATCCCTTATATCATATCCTCCGAGGGATTCTACGGTTTGTCTGAATTCTTCATTATTTCTGATTATTTCGAGGATGATTTGTACCATTTCTGTATCCATAAATTCATGAGGTATGGCTAAATCATAGCGCTCATTGGCAACCGGAATGAAGTCGAGGCCGAGGGCATTTGCAGAGGAATAGACGGCAAGGCCGGTGTCTGCAAGGCCTGTGAGCACTGCTGATGCAACGGCCATGTGTGTATATTCCTCCCTGTCGTACCCCTTCACCATGTATGGATTAATTCCGAGTTCTTTTAAATGTTTGTCCAGCAAAAGCCTTGTGCCCGAACCTCCCTGCCTGTTAATGAAAATAACATCATCCCTTATGAGGTCTTCAAAACCTTTGATATTCTTCGGATTGCCTTTTTTTACCAGAAGTCCCTGCCGGCGGTAGACGAGATTCACGAGTACAATCTTTTTATCTGACAGCAATCTTTTTATGAACGGTATATTATATTCGCCCGACTGTTCATCCAGAAGATGCGTTCCTGCAAAATATGCCTCCCCTCTCTTTAATGCCATAAGGCCGCCCATTGAACCTACGTGGGCAGATGATAGAGAAAATTCCGGATAGTTTTTCTTTATAGTATTTGCAAGGATGTCGAGAGTATTGTCATGGCTTCCTATACATACGATGGTATTCTTTATCTCGTTTTTATTTCTAATCAGTTCAACCTCCACCTCTGTGCCTGCGCTTAATGCCTCAGCATGTGCGGGAATCCTTACAATGCCGTCCGCCCTTACAAGTGACATAAGCAGTCCTGCGCCTCTGCCAACAGGTGTTGCAATGTACTTGTCATTAACAACACCGACCTTTACCCTTATGAATTCATCAATACCCATTGGTGATGCGATCTGTCGTGAGACCGTTGCTTTTATCTTTTCGTTCTCTCCTGCTGTTATACCCAGAAACCTTGCAATAACAGGCTTCACGAACAGTTGAAACGTCAAATACGCAGAGACAGGATAGCCTGGAATGCCGAATACAGGCTTATTGTTCACAAAGCCTGCAATCAAAGGCTTACCCGGCTTAATGGAGACCCCATTTACAATCGCCTCGCCAAGCTCTTCTATTGCAGTTAATGTATAATCCTCTGAGCCCCTTCCTGAGCCTGCATTTATGAGGACTATATCAGATATCTTTGATGCCTCAACTATTGCGTTTTTAATTTCCTGCAAATCGTCTTTGACTATTGAGAATCTAATGGCCTCAGCACCAAGTTCCACAGCAAGTCCTGAAAGCACTGCAGAGTTATATTCAATTATTTCAGGAGGCTGGGGCAGCCTGTCCTTCACTGTCTCAGGCTCTATAATCTCTGTGCCTGTGGGAATTATCGCAACCTTCGGTTTCTTCCGTACAGATACTACTGTGTGGCCGCTTGCAAGCATGGCTCCAATGTCTATGGGTCTTATTCTGTGATTCTCAGGGATGATCAACTCTGTTGCAACAATATCTTCTCCGATTGTTCTCACATGCTGATAAGGGGTGGCAGGCTGATAAATCTCAATATATTCAGGCAATGGGCTATAGGCTATAGGCGATAAGTTTTTGGTTTTTTCTATTTTATCCTCTTGCCTATCGCCTATTGCCTTTTGCCTTATTATATTCACATCCTCGATCATAATAACCGCATTAAAGCCCTCCGGCATTGGGTCTCCAGTATCGACATACACGGCTTCGTATCCGATTTTGAGCATGCATGGAGACGTCTCGGATGCCGTGAATGTATCGGTGAACCTCACTGCATAACCGTCCATTGCAGCAGAATGATAGAAAGGCGATGAGTACCGTGCGAATACAGGCTCTGCGGTTATCCGGTCAAGGGAGTCGGTAATATTTATGACTTCAGAAGAAAGGCGATTAAGCCCCCTTGCATCGAGGTGTTTAAATAAAATCGAAATTGCTTCTTCAAGGGAAAGGCTGTCAAGGAATACCTGTTTCATAACAAAACTATTTAAACATGGAATTGCTGCCAAAATACTGCCAAAAATTAAAAACCGAACTCTCTATTTTGCTGATGCCTCTTTGCCCGGAAAGTCTATAACCTTTGTCCCGTCCTTCTGAATAATAGAGCGTCCCTCGAATATGCCGCCCTCTGCAACAGACAATGTGCTTGTATGAACATCCCCCAGCAGCTTGCCCGTGTGTTTGATCTCCACAAGCTCATCTGCATTGACATTGCCCTCCACGCTGCCGCCGATTACCACGCATCGTGCCTTTATATCGCCTGTGACGGATGCGTCATTACCGAGGATAACCGAATCTGCAATAATGTTTCCTGTTAACTTTCCGTCAATCCTTAAAGTTCCATTGGCGGTTATATCGCCTTTGAATTCTGAATCAGGACCGATTAATGCTTCAAGTTTATTGTTTTTCTTTAGAAACATTTTTTGCCTCCTTGATGAATGCCATAGGGTTTACGGCCTTGCCGTTATGCCATACCTCATAGTGCAGATGAGGCCCTGTAGCATTTCCTGTAGAGCCAACAGTAGCTATGATATCTCCCCTCTTTACCTTCTGCCCCACCCTGACAACAATCGAACTGTTGTGGGCATAAAACGTGGAATATCCGAATCCATGCTCTATAACTACGAGATTTCCGTTCCCTGCGCTCCATCCCGAGAAGCTTACTATCCCGTCTGCAGTTGCCTTCACAGGTGTGCCTGTGCTTGCTGCGATATCAATCCCTGAATGGAATTCCTGTCCTCCGTACCTTGGATTCTCCCTGTTGCCGAATTCCGATGTTATCCTCCCCATAACAGGCCAGCCCTTTGGGGTCGACATGTATATGTCTTTTTGGTTTTTCAAAAAATCCTGAATCTCGGCAACTCTCTCAACGGTATTCTTTATCTGGTCTTTCAACAGATCCATGTCCAGCGAGCCGGCATCATGTATGTTGACTTTGGAATTGACATTCTCGAGTATCTTGTCTTTGCTCTTAAAGGATAAAAGCCTTTTAAACTCCGACTCTGCCTTTTCCAGCAGGGATATGGTTGTTTTAAGCTCCACAAACTGGCCCATATAAAAATTCAATTTGCTTTTCATATTGTAGTATTCGATGGTGTCTATGGCAACCGAGACGACGTATATAGAGCCGACCAGCCATAATATCACGGATGACACAACGCCGATGGATGGGAGTTTTATATTGATTGTCCGCTTGCTGTCATGGGGTATGAGCATTATAGTGACGGGGGTGAAAAGTTTTCTAAAAAATCTTCTTAGTTTATACATAGCGTATCTTTTCTCCTCCTTTTTCGATAAATCCAATATGGTAAGTATCAAACCCATATTGTTTTAAAACGGAGATCGAGAGGTCGGAATTTTCTTTAGGTAGTACTATAACATATCCGATGCCCAGATTAAAGGTTTTTTTCATATCCTCATCAGGGACATTACCAAGTCTTTTGATAATATTAAATATAGGCAGCATTGGCCATGAGTTCTCTTTTATTACAGCTGTCAGTCCATCTCTGATTATTCTCGGCACATTGCCCACAATGCCGCCGCCTGTTATATGGGCCATTCCATGAACATCCATCTTATCTTTCAATGCATCGAATGCCTTCACATATATCTTCGTGGGCTTAAGAAGTTCTTCTCCGATTGTAGTACCAAGCTCGGGTATGTGTGTATCAATATCGAATTTAGCCGCATCGAAAAATACCTTCCTTGCAAGGGAATAGCCATTGCTGTGCAGGCCGCTCGATGCTAAGCCTATAATAGCATCCCCCTCTTTTATCTTTGAGCCGTCAATGATTTTATCTCTATCCACAACACCGACTGAAAAACCTGCAAGGTCATATTCTCCTTCCCCATAAAATCCCGGCATCTCAGCCGTCTCTCCGCCGATCAATGAGCATCCTGACTCCTTGCAGCCCTCTGCAATGCCCTTTACCACATCCTTTGCCTTTTCTGATTTGAGTTTCCCTGTTGCAAAGTAATCGAGGAAAAATAAAGGCTCTGCGCCGAGGGTAAGAATGTCATTTACGCACATCGCCACAAGGTCGATGCCGACTGTGTCGTGCTTGTCCATCATGAATGCAATCTTTAATTTTGTCCCTACGCCGTCGGTTCCGCTCACAAGCACCGGCTCTTTATACTTTTTAATATCCAGTTTGAACAATGCGCCAAAAGAGCCTATTTCGGTCATAACCTCTGGCCTGAATGTCTTTTTCACCAGAGGCGAGATGAGGCTAACAAACCTGTCGCCTTCGTCGATATCAACGCCGGCCTTTTTATACGTTAACTCTTCCATATCACCTCTAAACAATCTTCATGCTTATATCCACAGCCCTTGCAGAGTGCGTCAATGCGCCGATTGATATTATATCAACTCCTGTCTCTGCAATACTCCTGATATTTTCGAGATTCACATTTCCCGATGCCTCAAGCAAAATTCTATAACTTCGAATTTCGAATCTCGAATCTCGAATTTTAACAGCCTTTTTCATATCGGGTATAGACATATTATCGAGCATAATGACATCAGCCCCTGCATCCAATGCCTCTTTTAATTCATCAAGGCTTTTTACTTCGATCTCAATTTTTAAGAGATGGTGTCGCTTCTTTGCAAGCACAACAGCCTTCTTTACACCACCCGCTATCTTTATATGATTGTCCTTGATCAAAATCCCATCATAAAGCCCGAACCTGTGGTTTATTCCTCCGCCGATTCTGACAGCATATTTTTCCATAATGCGCATTCCAGGTATGGTCTTTCTGGTATCGGCAATTCTCACGGATAATCCTCTAACCTTTCTCACAAACTGGTTTGTCATTGCAGTAATTCCCGATATGCGCTGAAGGATGTTCAATGAAATCCTCTCTCCTGCAAGAAGACTTCTCGCACTCCCTGAAATCATGGCGATTATATCGCCCTTTTTAACACGGGCTCCTTCATCAAAATATATTTGCATTGCAATGCCGGGGTCTATCGCATTAAATACTTCCTTTACAAAAGGCATCCCTGCAAGTATAAAATCTTCCTTTGCAATGATATTCGCTTTGGCTTTTTTACCCTTGGGAACAATCAAAAGGGATGTTATATCGCCATGACCGATATCCTCCTGAATGGCAATTCGGATCGTCTCCTTTAGCAGGTAAGAATAATTCAAGTCATCCATAGTTTATTGTATATGAGCAGATGGGAATATATCGAAAATTTATTAACTCATCAACCCATTCTCTCATCAACTCATTCACCTCTTTTTAAAAATTGAAAACAATCCGAATATCCCTCCTGCAACAGCGCCTATCGCAAGGGCAGAACGCCAGTCAAGGAGTGTGGTTACATTGCCGTTTATGTTTTTCCCTATCATGAGTATCGAAGTGCTGTTGTTGGAATTTATCTCCCTCGCAGCAATAATACCTGCAGCGCTCTTATTTACAACTGCCTCTTCCGCAGAAACTGCAACAGGTGCGAATGAGAAATTAAGATTTGTGGTATTTCCTGCTGCCAGAACCCCTATGCTCTGGTTTAAAGAGAGGTTTGCGCCACGCATCAACACGGACGCTCCCTGAGTGACCTCAACCCGCTCTCCGTCAATGCTCAATGCACCGACCTGCTGCAGCTCGATATGGCCTCCTTCTACCGACCTGACAGTGCTCTGTCTTATGTTCATAAATTCTGCTTCAACCATACCAAGGTTTTTATTCTCCATCTCCATGATCTCTTTCTCCATGGTTTCACCCCCCTATTTTATTACTCTATTGTTTTGAGTAGTTTTATGTTATCCTCTATTTTTGCCTTTTTATGTGTAAGGTCTCCAAACTTCACCCTCTCCTTTTCCACAACAGCCTGTGGGGCGTTTTTCACAAAATCTTCATTGGAAAGCTTTTTGGTGAGGGTTGCCATTGCATCTTCTATCTTTGTCTTCTCCTTCTGAAGCCTTTCTATCTCCGCCTTCACATCTATCAGGCCTTCTATTGGAATATAGATTTCCATCTTATCCTTCACGGATACCGCAGAGCCCTTTACCCTCGTAATATCAGGTCCGATGCTTATCTCTTTGCACCGCGTTAATTTCATTATGGCGGTGAGATTGTTTTTAAGAATATCCTCAACCTCTTTTGATGAGGTCTTTATATCTGCCATGATTTCGAGCGAAGGTGCTATATTCAATTCACCTCTCACACTCCTTATGCCTGTGACTGCGTTTATCACATATTTCATCTTTTCTTCTGCATCAGGGTATCCGGGCAGTTTTTCAGGATACGGTGACACCATAATGCTTTGATGGCGTTCAAACACAGTATTCCACAATTCCTCTGTAACATACGGCATAAACGGATGAAGCAAATGAATTATCTTCTCAAGAACAAAGAATAAACAGTTTATAACCGTTGCCTTCTCTTCGCTGCCTCCTTGATAAAGGACGGGTTTTGTAAACTCTATGTACCAGTCGCAGAACTCATGCCAGACAAAATGGTATATGCTGTTAGCTGCATCATTGAACCTGTAGTTCGCAAGATTTCTATTCACCTCTTCTGCTGTAAATGCCAGCCTGCTCAGAATCCATCTGCTCGGAAGATCTAAGTCTTTATTATTCAACGATTGCTTCGACCATGATTCTCCGTTACTTACTATGAATTTCGTTGCATTCCATAGCTTATTTATGAAGTATCTGTATCTCTCTACCCGGTCCTCAGAAAATCTTACGTCCCTTCCCTGTGCGGCAAATGCAGCGAGGGTGAACCTGAATGCATCGGCGCCATATTTATCTATCATTACGAGAGGGTCTATAACATTGCCTTTTGACTTGGACATCTTCTGTCCCTTTGAATCACGTACAAGGGCATGGATATAGACATCCTTGAAAGGCACGTCATTCATGAATTTAAGCCCCATCATGATCATGCGTGCGACCCAGAAAAAAAGTATGTCAAAGCCTGTAACAAGGATGCTGGTTGGATAAAATTTCTTTAAGTCTTCTGTTTCCTCAGGCCATCCTAATGTCGAGAAAGGCCATAATGCCGATGAAAACCATGTGTCAAGGACATCAGGGTCACGGATTATGTTTTTGCTGCCGCATTCAGGGCACTCCTTTAAATCATCCTTCCGGCAGATTGGTTTAACGCTCTTTGATATTCTTATGATCTTCGAATTTTCGATTATGTCGTCGTGGCTCATTCCTGACCGTCTTAGCTCTGAATATATACCGCCTGTGATCTTTCTTCCGTCTTTGAGCATGGCAGGTTCAAAAAATATGTGCTCTATCATCTCTCCCTGAGGCGACATTCCATTCTCTCCTTTACAATCAGGGCAATACCAGACAGGTATCTGGTGGCCCCACCATATCTGACGGGATATACACCAGTCCTTTATGTCCCTCATCCATGCAAAATAGTTGTTTTCCCACTGCTCTGGAACGAGCCTTATACTTTTTCCCTCAACTGCCTTTACCGCTTCTGCAGCAAGGGATTCTATCTTCACATACCACTGAATCGTAAGGATAGGCTCTATTATGGTCTTGCATCTGTAACAATGTCCAACAGAGTGGCAATGCTTTTTGTCGCCTTCGAGCAGGTCGAGTTCCTGTAAATCTTCTATGACCTTTTTCCTGCAGGCATATCTGTCAAGGCCGCTGTATCGCTCTCCTGCATCTGCTGACATGCGGCCGTCTTCTGCAATAACGCTTATCGATTTGAGATTGTGTCTTTTTCCAATGGCCTCATCGTTGAAATCGTGTGCAGGCGTTACTTTCACTGCTCCAGTTCCGAAGGCAGGGTCAACTGCTGAATCCGCAATTACAGGTATTTTTCTGCCAGTCAGTGGCAGGTCAAGACTTTTGCCGATAAGGTCTTTATATCTCTCATCTTCAGGATGCACTGCAACTCCTGTATCGCCGAGCATTGTCTCAGGCCTTGTGGTTGAAACCGTGATATAACCATCCCCTTCCGTAAGCGGATATTTTATGTTATACAGTTTGCCGTCAATTTCTTCATACTCCACTTCAAGGTCAGAAAGTGCAGTATGGCACCTCGGGCACCAGTTGATTAAGCGATTATCCCTATATACGAGCCCTTCTTCAAATAGCCTTACAAAGACCTCCCTGACAGCCCTCGATAATCCTTCGTCTAATGTAAATCTCTCCCTCGACCAGTCGCAAGACGCACCAAGCTTCTTAAGCTGATGGATTATTCTTCCGCCGTATTCTGCCTTCCACTTCCAGACCCTCTCGATAAATGCATCCCTTCCCAGCTTATGCCTGTCGACTCCTTCCTTAGAGATTTCTCTCTCTACAACATTCTGGGTCGCAATCCCGGCATGGTCTGTCCCAGGAAGCCACAATACTTTAAAACCCAACATCCTTTTCCATCGTGTGAGGATATCCTGAATCGTGGCATTAAGGGCATGACCCATATGCAGGGATCCCGTAATATTAGGCGGCGGTATGACTATGCAGAAAGGCGATTTGGCAGCATCAGGATCAGGCCTGAAATATCCCTTTTCTTCCCAAAAAACATACCACCTGTCTTCTATGTCTTCCGGACTGTAAGTTTTCTTTAACTCGATCATAAATGGTTAATGGGTAGATGGGTAAAAACCCAAACACTCATTCACCCATATACTTATGCACTCATTTACTGATTTATCTCTGAAGTAATCTTTTCTATCTCTTTCTTTATCAATGTTTCGGCAACTTCAGGTACGATCCTTTTAATCGCAGCCTCGATCTCGCCCCTCATGGATCCCATCAGGTCCTTCATCAACTCCCTTGTTACATTCTCAATAATATCCGGCGCTATTGATGATACTGCCTGTTCAACCGAATCCTTTATTGCTGAAGATATCTGGGGTAATACATCGCTAACTATGACACCTGAAATTTTTTCTTCAACGATTCCCTGCGGTATTTCTGAAACCTGTTCAATTACGGGTGCTGCCAACGGCTCTTTAAGTTCTTCGGTAGCAGGGATTTCTTCTTCTTTCATTGTCTCGGCCATCGCCCCGGCCATAGCTTCGGATAATTCAGCCTCAAAACCCTTTGCCTCATATTCCTCTTCTGCCATCACCTGTTCCTCTGCCTTTTCCTCAGCTACAGGGATCTCCTCATCCCACCTCGGCTCCTGAACTGCCAATTTAGATAATTCAACCGATTCGGCCATAGCTTCGGATAATCCAACAGAGACTTCAGGAGTACCGGCCTCAGACAGCAATTCCTCCTCCTGAATTTCTTCGGCCTCAGCCTGTTTTGCAGGCTCGAAACTCTTGAGCAAAGCCTTTACCTTGCTTATCAATTCCTGAGATTCAAAAGGCTTGATGATAAAGTCATCCGCATAAACTGACTTTGCGTACTCTTCGTCAAGTGGTTCGAATGCGCCTGCAAGAAGGATTACGGGGATCATGGCAGTGGCCATGTCATTCTTTATCTTTTCGCAGAGTTGATAGCCGTTTAATTTTGGCATCTCGATATCCGCAAGAATAATATCGGGTTTGAATGAGTCCAATGCCTGAAGGGCCTGCTCTCCGTCATTAAAGGTCCTTATCTCAAAATCTTCGGGAGCAAGGACAAGCTCGACCACCTTCTGGATAGTAAGACTGTCATCCGCTAACAGCAGTTTATAAGGCATAATCCCCCTTTGTCGTACAGGTTATAAACTCTATAATGCTATAACGCTGTTTGTCAAGACTTTTTCTTGCTTCTGTAGTCCTCTATTGCCTTCCTTAATGCATCGGCACCGAGATTGGAGCAGTGCATCTTCTGGGGTGGAAGCCCGCCCAGTTCCTGAGCAACCGCCTCTTTGGATATGCTTAATGCCTCATCAAGGGTTTTGCCCTTGACCATTTCTGTAATCATGCTGCTTACAGCAATGGCAGCCCCGCATCCGAATGTCCTGAACTTCGCATCAACAATCACATCATTTTCAATTTTTATAAACAACTGCATAGCATCGCCGCATGTGGGATTGCCCTCCATGCCTACGCCATCCGCATCAGGGATCTCACCCACATTCCTCGGGTTCATGAAATGATCCATTACTTTTTGAGAATACATATCTCTAACACCTCCTCCTTTAAAATCCTAAATCCCAAATTCTAAATCCTAAACCTGATGATTTTTAGTATTTCGTGATTAGGATTTAGTGTTTGCATTATCCTGTGTAACATTTTTCTCCTTCACCTGCTTCGCCCCATCCTTTTGCAAAAGGAGACATTTCTCTCAACCTATTAATAATCTGTGGAAACTCGTTGATGAAATAATCCACATCTTCATCCGTATTGCCCATACCGAGACTGAATACAATAGATCCCTGTGCAAGGGCTGATGGAATTCCAAGAGACAACAATACCGGTGAAGACTTAAGTGCTTTTGAAGAGCAGGCAGAGCCGCTTGCTGCGTATATGCCTTTCATTGCGAGCATTAACAGCATTGCCTCTCCTTCGATGAATTCAACCACAAAGCTCGCATGATGCGGCAATCTTTTATTAAGGTTATTGGCAGGATGCCCTGTAAGGTATACATTCGGTATTTTAAGCGCGTTTTCTATTAGCCTATCACGGAGCCTTTTACAGTGTTCCATTCTCTTGCCCATCTCATTCTTTGCAAGCTCTGCAGCCTTGCCCATGCCGACTATGGCAGGGACATTCTCTGTGCCTGCCCTCCTGCCGCCTTCCTGAATGCCTCCGTAAATAAGGGGGGCTATCCTTAATCCCTCTCTCACATACAAAACGCCTGCTCCTTTGGGCCCATAGAACTGATGCGCTGCCATGCTCAGAAGGTCAACACCAAGCTCATTCACATCAACAGGGATGTTTCCTGTTGTCGCCACTGCATCCGTGTGGAATATTATATTCCTTTCCTTTGCTATTGCTGCTATCTCTTTTATTGGCTCTATAGAGCCGATCTCGCTGCTTGCATGTGCTACCGAAATAAGTATAGTTTCCTTTGTTATTGAGTCTTTAACAACATCTGGATCGACAAGCCCGTACTTGTCAACAGGAAGGTATGTGACTGCAAAGCCGTTCTTTTCGAGGAAGCGCGCTGAATTGAGAATGGAATGGTGTTCCACTTTCGATACAATCACGTGCTTGCCCTGATTCTGTTTTGCAATGGCTATTCCCCTGAGGGCAAAATTATTTGCCTCTGCACCGCTTGCAGTGAAAACTATGGTTGATGGTTTTGTGTTTATCAGGGAGGCGACGGACGTGCGTGCATTTTCTATTGCATCCCGTGCATTCATGCCGAGGTCATATACGCTCAAAGGGTTTCCGAACTCTTCCTTAAAATAAGGCATCATTGCGTCCAGAACATCCGGATGCAACGGGTTTGTTGCAATATGGTCAAAATAACATTTCCTCATAATTTGTCTCCTTTATCGGTTTATGAGTTAATGAGTATATGAGTGAATGGGTATAAAAGATTATCTCATTCACCCATTTACCCATCCACCCATTTACTGAACTGTCTTTCTCACATAAAACTTGTAATAGTCCTCATCCTCATCCATTCCTATGAACTCGTTCCCTGTCTTTACGCACCATTGCGGAATATCTTCAAGTGCACCGTCATAATCGGTGAGTATTTCAAGCACCTGTCCATTTTCAAGCCCCTTTATCATCTCATCCAGCTTAAGAAGATGCATGGGGCACATCATATACACAATGTCTGCTGTTACATCCGCCTTTACATCGTGGACAAATTTCATAACAAGTACCGGGGTGTCACAGTTTCAATAGTGTCATAGCCTTTGAATCTTTGATGCTTTGAGATTTTGACTTTACTCTGACACTTTGACTTTTTGACACTTTTAAAAAATCTCCTGTTATTAAATTCTTAAGGGTTATTGTTCTCAGGAATGCCTCAACCTGCTCTCCCAATGCCTTCCACAACAAATGCGTGACACAACTGTCAACCCTTGCACATCCCTCTTCAGGATCAAGACACGATGTTAAAGCAACAGGCCCCTCCAGTTCGTTTAAAATAGAGGCTATGCTTATATTTTCAGGGCTCTTGTTCAATATATAACCGCCTCCCGGGCCCTTTATGCTCCTTATGAGGCCAGCCTTCCTGAGTTTATTGAGTATCTGTTCGAGATAGGCAACAGAGACGTCCTGCCTTTCGGAAATCTCCTTGATCGTCACAGGAGTTTCAGGATAACCCCTCGCTATCTCATACATGGCCCTAACGCCATACTGTCCTTTTGTCGATAATCTCAGCATGATACTATGCTATAATACTCTACTGTTTTTGTCAAGTATTTTTATGAAATAAATTGATAAGCAGAATTGGCTTGAGCGAATTGATATTTTTTGGTAACGGTTCCTACTTCGCCTTTTCCTCAAACAGCTCTTCTTCCTGCTTGTTCTTCATCCTCCTGACGAGCTCTTCGTAGGAATCTGTGCGGATAATCTTATTGAATTGTGTCCTGTAGTTGTTTACCAGACTTACGCCTTCTATTACCACATCATACACTTCCCACTTGCCGTTTTTCTTGAGAAGCCTGTATTCTATGGGAATCTCAACATTCCTCTTCGTGACTATCTTGGTATCAACTTCTGCATATTCACCATTTATCTTTTCGTTTAAATACAGGATTTTCTCATCTGTATAGCTCTCGATCCTTTTGATATACGACCTTTCAAGAAGGTCTGCGTATAGCTGCACAAATTCTTTTTTTTCCTCCGGCGTCCTTTTTTTCCAGTGAAGGGCAAGAGACCTCTTTGCCATCTCCTCAAAATCGAACCTCTCGGAAATCGCCCTGCGTATTACCGTCCTGCGTTCCTTGGTCTTCTCAGGCCCTTTAAGCTCCTTATTCCTTAATATGTCGAGCACCTTATCAACCGTCTGCCTGACCTGTTGTGTAGGGGTGTCGGCATATGCATATGAGATGTCTGATATAAAAGTGAAAATAAAAAGCAGTGCAAAAAATAATTTAAAAATCATCATAAAAATAGAACCTCCTATTTTATCTCCTGAATATCCATTCCTGTTGCGTATAAAAGGTTCGCAAATGACATCCTGTGATTATATATGGAACGGAGATTATTTGCCTTCATCTGTACATAAGCCATTGCAGCATCTGCCACTTCCTTTGCATCGCCTATTCCCATATCGAAGTTTGCCACTGCCGCGACAAGCCACTTCCTCGCATTTTTATATGCCTTCTCTGTCTCCACAATGTTCTTCTTTGCCTCTTCCATATCGAGATACGCCTTTCTCACCTGAAAAGGTATGGCCTCGTCGGCAAACTTCTTCTTTTCTATCAATTTATGATATTCAGCCCGGGCTTCTTTCACCCTTCCCTCTGTTATTCCAAAATCTATAGACCATTTAAGCCCTATGAACACAGCACCGTAGGAATGGTTAAAATTATCATAAATATATGGGTTGTCCACTTTATCCCTGTTTGTTGCACCTGCTATGGATGCCTTTAAACCCACAAACAAATGAGGATAGTAATTGCTCTTCTCTACACCGACAAGGGCATTTCTTGCGTTCAGTCCCTCTTTAAGCTGGATAAATTCAGGCCTTAACTCCACGGCATTTTTTAAATAATTATTCAGCTCTTCCGGAATTCTTATTTCGGGTGTCAGGGACGGTTCGGCAGTATCAAAATCAGTTCCCCTCGGAAGCCCAATGCTGGTAACGATGGCATCCTTTGCGAGTGTGATTCCCTTTTCTGCCTCGTTCAGATTCTTATCCACCTCTCCCAAGAACGCCCTGAGTTTAAATAAGTTGACCTCATCTGCCCATGGAGAGCCTATCTCGATCTGCTTTTCTGCTTTTTTTATGGATTCGACAAGCTCATCCTTGACCTCCAGGACAAGGTTTCTCATGTCCTTTGCAAGGAGGAGGCTGTAATACAATTCCTTAGTCCTTAAAACGATATCCGATGTTTTTTTGTCCACGCCTGCCTTTGCCACTTTTATGCCGCTCGAGGCAGCCTCTCTATAACTGCTTATCTTGCCGAACGTATATACAGGCTGGATTAATGTCACACCAGCACTGCCGAATATTCCATTAACAGTTGTTGCCACTGATGTATTAATTGAAGGGCTTATATATTCCCTTTTTGCTTCTAGAGAAGGTCCTGCTATTGCAAGCACCTCGATCTGAGGATAGACTGCCGAATCCGCCTGTAGCTTTTTCGATTTATATACCTCCTCGTCATAGCGCGATTCGCCTATCTCCGGGCTGACCTCAACAGCCTTCTTTATGCATTGATCGAGATTCAAGACAATCTTTCGATTGGTATCTTGCCCATAGGCTGGTGGTAAAATCAATAAGCAGAAAGCAATCGCCACCCATTTCACCATGTTGCCCTCCTAACTTCTCCAAATACGTACTTGGAAATCAACTCTTCGAGGTCCACTGCAGACTCGGTTTCCCTGATTTTTCCACCATCCGGAATAATCTTCTCAGAGCCTCCGGGTGCTATCTGGACATACTTCTCGCCTATAAGCCCCTTTGTCTTTATGGACGCTATGGCATCCTCCTGAATCTTTACATCCTTATAAATTGTGAGCTCAACCAATGCCTGATAATCATTAAGCCTTATGCTCTTTACCTTTCCAACCTCTACTCCTGCTATTTCAACGATAGAGCCCGATTTGATCCCGCCTGCCTTTTCAAACTCGGCATACACAGTATATCCCCTTCCGCCTATGACTTCAAGCTTTCCCAACTTTATGGATATGTATCCGAGGGCAAGAATGCCTATCAGTACAAAAAAGCCTACAGCCAGTTCAAGGTCAAACTTCTTCATTACTATATACTCCTTTAAGGTTTAAACGATGGGACTTCCATACCAATTATAAACTGTCTCACTATTGGATTTAAAGAGTTTTTAATCTCATCTGGCGTCCCCACCTCTACTATTACTCCATTATGAAGCATTGCGACCCTGTCGGCAACATCAAATATTTCAGGAATATCATGGCTTATTATCACGCCTGTAAAGCCGTATTTTTTATGTGTATCCATTATAAGTCTGTGGATGGAGTTCAGAATAATGGGGTCAAGGCCTGTAGTCGGCTCATCAAAGAATACGATCTTCGGTTCCGTTATCAAGGCACGGGCAAGTGCTACCCTCTTTCTCATACCGCCGCTTATTTCCGCGGGATATTTTTTCTCCACACCCCAGAGCCCTACATCCTCAAGTGCCTGCATTACCCTGTCCTGGATCTCCTTTTTGCTCACCTTTGTTTTTTCCCTCAGTGGAAATGCTACATTTTCATAGACAGTTAGAGAGTCGAATAGTGCACCCCCCTGGAAGACCACGCCAAGCTTTTCTCTTATACTGTCCAGTTCCCTTCCGCCAAGCTTCGTGATATCAATGCCATCAACGAGCACGCTTCCTTTATCTGGTTTAAGAAGGCCGATAAGGTGCTTTAAAAACACGCTCTTGCCTCCTCCGCTCTTCCCTATGATGGCCATTAATTCTTTATCAAAAATAGTAAGATTTACACCATCCAGCACCCTCTGGCTATCGAATGATTTCTCAAGGTCTATAACTTCTATCATTACATTTACCTCTTACAACGATTCTAATTCAGAAATATAGGTCAGGTGCGGCGATAAGACTTTAAACCCCGCACTTGTATCAACATTTCTCTTGTATCCGCCATCTACAACATTGGATACTTGCCGGATGATGCATTTATTATCTCTCATATAATACACTTAAAACAAACACTTTTTAAAGTCTTTGAGCCGTGCCTGACCTATATTATTCAGATTACAACAATACCGAGCCTAAGAAGTAATCCCATATAAGAATTAATACGGAAGACATGACAACCGCCTCTGTGGTTGCTTTGCTGACGCCTTCTGCCCCGTACCCTGTATAAAAACCTTTATAGCAGCATACCCATGAGACAATAACTCCAAAACTGATGGACTTGTATATTCCCTGCCTTATATCTTCTATATCGACAAAAACCTCCATCTGGGAGAAATAAGTCCCCTCGCTCATGCCTAAAAGTTTTACTGCAACGGCATAACCACCATATATGCCGATTACATCGAAAATAGCTGCAAGCAAGGGAAAAACCATTATTGCAGCGACTATATTTGGAACGATCAGATACCTCATTGGGTTCAGAGCCATTGCAGTAAGGGCATCGATCTGCTCGCTGATCCTCATTATGCCAATCTCGGCAGTAAGGGCAGAGCCTGCCCTTCCTGTGACCATAAGGGCAGAAAGCACGGGACCGAGCTCCCTTATAAGACTTAAGGCTATGGCAGGACCTAATAATGCCTCGGAGCCGAATTTTCTTAGGGTATAAAATAACTGAAGGGCAAGTACCATGCCTGTGAATGAGCCTGTAAGAAGGATTATCGCCATGGACTTGTTTCCGAAAAACCTAACCTGCTTCAGAAGCAAGCCAAACTTAAAGGGAGGAACAAAAATAAAATAAAAGGCATTTACCAGGAATGTGGACATATGTCCCATTCTCCTGATAACAGAAAGTGCCCATGAGCCCAGTATCCTTAATAACTTTTCCATATAAAAGCTTTTCGTCTGATTCGGTATTAACTTTTAATAGTAAAAAAATGCCTGTAGTGTTGTCAATTAATTTTGCTTTAAAACCGTTACTTTTTCGCCTTTGTTAATATCAAAGAGCCTTGAAGCGCTATCCATATAAACAAAGAACTCTAAATGGCCGGAACTATTGATGAGGCAGTAAAGGCTGTTGTCAGACGCCTGAGAGTAGTTTTTTACGGTCCGGACAACCTTACCTTCTATTTCAACTGAAAATTTTTCGCCCAATCCCTGCAAATCGCTTTTTCTGATATTGGTAATTACATTCCCAAATGTGTCTACATAAATAATTTCCCCAGAAATCTTATCCCCTTCAACCTTCGGCAACGGAACTTCAAACCTCTTAAAGTCGTCAATTGTGCATCCGAATGCTTCTAATGCAATCCCCTTCGATAGCCATGCAGCAACAGGGGCAAATACATCCCTCCCCTGAAAAGTCGGACTGTCTTTGGAAAGCATGTATCTTTCTTCTGTTATATGAATGACCTTCACATTGGATGAAAACGATAACACATAGGAAAATATCCCGTTATCAGGACCTACGAAATAGTAACCGTCTGCCTCAATGATGATAGGCCTTCTTTCAGAGCCGACCCCAGGGTCAACGACTGCAATATGAATGGTTTCTGACGGAAAATATTTATAACTGGAGCCAATGATGAATGCACATTCTTCTATCTTATGCGGCTCTATTCCGTGGGTTATATCAACAAGAGTTACAGAGGGGTTTATGGATAAGATAACCCCCTTCATCTCGCCGACAAAAGGGTCTTTGTATCCGAAGTCTGTAGTTAGGGTAATTATTTTATGTCTTAAGGCTTCCGATGATCTCATTTATATCTGAAAACCCTTCCTCTATCAGAAACTTTTCAAGCCCTTCTATTATTTCGATAGTCGCAGTTGGATTTATGAAATTTGCAGTACCGACAGCAACAGCCCTTGCACCTGCTATCAAAAATTCGAGGGCATCATTGGCAGCCATTATCCCTCCCATGCCTATAATGGGTATCTTTGCTGCCTTATACACCTCCCATACCATCCTCACTGCTATTGGCCTTACAGCAGGACCTGAAAGCCCGCCTGTGTTATTTGCAAGCACCGGCCTCCGTTTTTTCACATCCACGACCATACCGGTTATGGTATTTATCAGAGATATCGCATCAGCGCCTGCGTTTTCCGCTACTTTTGCCGTAAGACCGATGTCCGTAACATTGGGTGAAAGCTTGACTATCAGGGGGAGATCGGTCGTTTTCCTCACAGCAGTTACAACTTGCTCCATTGTTTTAGGATCTGTTCCAAAGACTATCCATCCTGCCTGCTTATTCGGGCATGATATATTCATCTCAAGGGCACGAACACCCTCTGCATTGCTCAGTTCTTCTGCTGCATGAATGTATTCATCTATGCTGTCTCCAAAGAAATTTGCAATGACAGGGGTATTGAATTGCCTTAAAAAGGGGAGTTTATCTTTTATAAACGCCTTAACACCTATATTTTGAAGTCCAATGGCATTGAGCATTCCTGCAGGTGTTTCCACAATTCGCGGCGTTGGATTGCCTTGCCTCGGTGTGATGGAAAGTCCTTTAACAACGATCGCTCCGAGCCTATTTAAATCAAGAAACTCTGAATATTCCTCTCCATATCCGAATGTGCCTGATGCGGTCATCACAGGATTCTTAAGCTTTAATCCCGCGATATCTACCGATAAGTTCGGAGTTCTGAGTTCGGAGTTCGGAGTTATTCCCATATAATATACTTTATGTCAAAGACAGGTCCTTCTTTACAAACCCTTTTATAGCCTGAAACAGTTTTGATAACACAGCCAAGGCATGCACCTACACCGCATGCCATGTGTTCTTCCAAGGAAACATAACACTTTATATCTTTGCCTGCAACAACTTTAGAGAGTTCTCTCAACATCGGTGTTGGGCCGCAAGCGTAAAGAGGTAATGGGTAATGGGTAATGGGTAATGAGTTAAAAAACTTCATTAAAGAATCTGTTATTAATCCCTTTTCCCCTTCAGAGCCGTCATCTGTAGTTATAAATGATTCTTTTGATATGGCCTTTGCTTCATTTAGCATTACCAGTTCTTCCTTGTTCCTCGCACCATAGAAAAGATAGGCCTTGTTTTTAAATCCCGCCAGAAGATGCAATAGCGAGGCAATCCCGATGCCGCCTGCAAGGGCAATGAAATCGCCATGGGGTTCTGGATAACTGTTTCCAAGTGGACCGATTGCATTAATAATATCTCCGCTTTTAAGGTGCGAAAGCGATAGTGTCCCTTTGCCCCTTATCCTGTAAAGAAAGCTCAGCGAATTATCTTCATGTCTGAAAATACTAAAGGGCCGTTTTAAAAGCGGGTCGTAGGTATCGCCAGCCTGAAGCATATAGAATTGGCCCGGTTGAGGAATGTCTATGTCCGATAATGGACTGAGATTTAATAACCTGAAGTGTTTGTTTAAAGAGATGTTATCGACTGTCTTTGCTTTGAAGTATTTAGACAAAGTTAATCTCTGTGATCTCGTATTCTATAGTCCTTGCAGGCGCCTTTACCACTGCGACATCGCCCACCTCTTTTCCGATCAGTGCCCTTCCTACAGGTGAGCTTATGGAGATCTTTCCGCTTTTTACATCAGCCTCGTCAGGACCTACAAGGGTGAATTCATACTCTGTATCAGTCTCTATATCAACAACCTTTACCTTTGCACCAAATGCAATCTTTGACTGGTTTATCTTGGCCGGGTCTATGACATCAGCCATTGCCAGTTTTGCCTGAAGTTCCTGAATACGCCCTTCTATAAAAGACTGCCGCTCCTTTGCAGCATGGTATTCCGCATTTTCTGACAGATCGCCATGCGCTCTCGCCTCGGCTATGTCCTGTATGTTCTTGGGTCTTTCTGCCTTTATAAGTCTATCAAGCTCGTCCTTGAGCTTCTGATAGCCTTCGGGTGTCATTGGAACACGATTCATTATAGTTACATCCTCCTCCATAAACCGTTCAAACCGTTTGAACCGTTTAAACTGTTCAAACCATTTAAAACTAAGATAACACTTTCACATCGATTTTTTCAAAATATACAGCAGGAAATTACGTCTTTTGTGTCTCTTTTGACAGAGAAGGCACCGGAACCCTGAAAGAATAACGCTCGTCTTCGAGGATTATCTGTGTTGCCTTTAGTTTGGATATGTTAACAATTATAGGGGCCTTTAAATTTGCATTCAGCCTGTTGTCAGCAACATTGAGAATTACAAGGACAATGGTCTCTGCTACATCCGTGATCTCAAGGAATTGTTCAACATCGTCCTCTATAGTAAGAGAGTAGTCAGGGAAAAGGCCAAAGGGCTCTGTAACTATAAATGCAATATCAGGATCATCCACTGCGTGAAGCCACTTTATAGGGTCTTTATAGTCCAGAAGTATGTACCTTTTCAGATTGGTAAATCCAGGGATTCCCAATGGGAAATTAATAATCTTGGCATCTTCTATTTCTATTTCCCCGAATCTTGTCGTATTTATTTTCATCTCCACCCCGGACAATTGTTAAGTATTTTTTATTTCAAGAAAATCCTTAAGTTTATCCATATCCAATTTTGCCGATTCCACATTCAACTGTTTCAATTTTTCGTAAAGTTCTTCTCTGTAAATGGGAAGATCGTAGGGCGCTTCGATTCCAAGTTTTACAAAGCCATTACCGATCTCGACAACTTTAATTTTTATATTGTCTCCGATGTTTATTGTCTGATTGGCTTTTCGCGTTAGAACAAGCATTTTATCCTTATATTGGCCTCATTTTAAGAAGTCAAAGAGACTTGTTCTTAAGAAGTTTGATGAAGCTACACGCAGGCTCTCCAATGCAGCCTGACTTTGTACCAGTTCAGATGCCAGTTTTGGAATATCGGCATCCTGATCATTGGATATGTATGTACTTAAATCATATTCCCTGTTATCCTGGAATCTCCCTTCTGCATCGAGTTTATTCAATCTGGCTCCCACCTCTGCCTGCTGCTGATAAACTTTTTCTGCCACCTTGCCGACATAATCAATTGCCTTCTGTATTCTTCCCGTATCGTTCATTTCAAGGGAGACTTTTAAGAAGTGCAGTGCCCTCAATATATTGTTCTCGTTGAGATAGTTGTTATTAAAACTGTAATAGTTGGGATTGTTGGTTCTGTCAGTAATGTAGTTATAATTCGCAATACCGTCTGCGTTGAGTTTCATATTTGACTTAACCGTGTCGTCCTGATAGTCCGGGTCAAACGAGAATCTGTTAAGGCCAGCTCCAGCACCGTCACTTACGGTCTGGGATACAACAATTTTAATCTCTCCGGATTGTCCGACCGGATTCGAAGCAATAACGAGCCTGTAATCGTTGGTTGCAAACCTTATAATATTCGCCTTTACACTTGCATTCGCAGCATTTATAGCATCTCTGACCTCATTAAGGGATGCACCAGCGAGAATAACTACATCTACCGGCGTTGTATCATTATCTCCAACTGTTATGGTTAAAGTACCCCCATTAGTTGTACCTGAATTGGCAGCAGCAGGATTGGCCACGCCACTTCCGTCTCTCATATGTATTGCAGATAACGGATCCGCATCCGGAGGGGTCTCCGGCTCTCCGGTAAGGGGGTCATTTGTTGAGTCAAAATTGTAGTTATATGACGGTAAAACAGCGTTTTGAGGATCGGTTGAATTTACCCGCTTGAAACTAAATAATTCGCTTGCCGGGATGTTTAACCCGATCTCTATGGTCTGGCTTATATTTATCTCGAAGATATTGGTATCGGCAACAAACTCACCTGTGTTGACATCGACAGGTGCAATATTTGATTTAAAGCCCGAGAATATATATTTATCGCCGACTTTCGTATTTGCGATGCCAACGGCGCTTTCAAGCAGAACGCCCACTTCCCGTGCAATCATGAGTCTCGAATTTGGATCAGTGGTCCCTGTTGCTCCGCTCAGTGAAAGTTCCTTTGCCCTTATTAAGATATCATTTAACCCTGAAAATGCCGAGTCTGCAGCCTCAAGAGAGCTTTTAGCCGAATCTATTGCCCTTTTGTACTCACCGATTGCCGATATATGCGTTGTGTAACCGATAATCCTCGACATTGCCGTAGGATCATCGGAAGGACGATTAATCTTTTTCCCTGTTGCGATCTGTTCGCTGGCCTTGAATATAGATTCCATGTTCCTCTGCATATCGGAAAGAAACCTGTCATACAACATCTTTGTAGTAATCCTCATAAATCTTCTCCTTACTTACTTACTTACTTACTTACTTACTT
>NZ_DAIOFX010000012.1:17957-34453 GCF_036745535.1 Dissulfurispira sp. | reverse complement strand
ATATAAAATCGCTCATTTTATGTTTAATTTTGCTATTACCAGCTCCTGTACCTGTTCGTTATCGGGAATCTCCTGTCCCTGCTGAATGCCCTCGGAGTTATCTTTATTCCCGGTGGAGACTGCCTTCTCTTGTATTCGCTGGTATCCACCATCTTGATGACCTTTCTTGCACACTCCTCTTCGCAGCCGAGATTGACTATCTCGTCAAAGCTCCTGTCTTCTTCTATATATGCCTTTAGTATAGGGTCGAGAATTTCATAAGGAGGTAAGGTATCGGTATCCTTCTGACCTGGTTTTAATTCAGCAGATGGCTCTTTCAATAAAACCCTTTCGGGTATTATAACCCTTCCTTCCTTCTGGTTTTTCCATTTGCATATCCCGTACACCAGTGTCTTTGAAACATCTTTAATTACAGCAAATCCACCTGCCATATCCCCATAGAGGGTTGCGTATCCCACGCTCATCTCAGATTTATTCCCTGTTGTCAGTACGAGCCACCCGAATTTATTGGAAAATGCCATGAGGATATTCCCCCTTATACGCGCCTGAAGGTTTTCTTCTGTTGTGCCAACCGGCATATCCTTGAATTCAGGTTTTAGTGTATTAAGATAGGTCTCAAAAATATTATTGATAGACACCTCTATCACATTTATTCCGAGATTCTTTGCAAGCCCGTATGCATCCTCCCTGCTCTCCTTTGAGGTATAAGGTGAAGGCATGAACACTCCTGTAACATTGTCCTTACCTATGGCATCTACAGCAATGGCAGCAACCAGAGAAGAATCTATTCCGCCGCTTAAACCAATACACACCTTTTTAAATCCGTTCTTGTAAACATAATCCCTTGTGCCGAGGACAAGGGCATTATAGACCTCTTCTTCCAGAGAATAAGGAAGTGCAGTAGTGCAGAGATGCGGAAACGACTTCCGTGCTCCTGTACTTCCGATCTCCCGCTTTATGGTTATCCTTTCCACCATCCCCTTTCCCAGTGCAATAACCTGCTGTCTCCTGCGCGGGTTATGCAGCCTCTTTATGAATACCGCATCCAGATCCAAATCAACGATGATCAAATCCTCGTCAAATTGCCTGGCTGAAGCAATGACCTCTCCATCATGGTCAACCACAAAACTCCGCCCGTCAAAGAGAAGTTCGTCCTGTCCTCCAATGGTATTCAAATAAGCCACAATGACGCTGCTGTCAGATGCCCGCGTGGATAACATCTTCTCCCTGAAGCAGGTCTTTCCGATATGATAAGGGGAGGCATTGATATTGATTATAAACTCTGCGCCTGATAATGCCTGAATGGTAGCAGGCCCCTCAGGATACCAGATATCCTCGCAGATATTGACGCCGAAAATTACGCCATCCATCTTATATACGGGATACCTCGTCCCTGCCTGAAAATACCTGTATTCATCGAACACGCCGTAATTAGGCAGGTGCACCTTATGGTAAACGTCGATAATCTCTTTTTTGTGGATAACTGCAGCGGCATTGTATATGTCGTCCTTTTTATCCACAAACCCCACGATTACGACAAAATCATCTACCCTCTCCCGAATCTCCCTCAGGGCATTTAAGTTGTCTTCTATGAACTGGGGTTTTAAAAGCAGGTCTTCAGGCGGATAGCCTGTAATAGCAAGCTCTGGAAAGGCTATTATATCGGGATTGTATTTGCCGGCATCCCCGATGAACTTGATTATTTTTTTAACATTCCCACTAAAATCGCCGACAGTAGGGTTAATCTGGCAAAGGGCAATCCTCGCTGTTTTCATGTAATGATTTTACCACACTACTCTACCCATTTCACTATTTCATTGATATCGACCCTGCCGGTCCTGAAGCTGTTTGCCTTATCTGCAAGGTCTGGATAACCAATAGATATGCCTAAAACAAGCCTCTTTGATTCGGGTATGCCAAGAAATTCCTTAACCACATTGGAATAATCGGTAAGAAATGCCTGCGGCACAGTTCCAAGACCATTTGCATGGGCTGCAAGCATAAGGCCATGTGCAAACAGACCCATGTCGAACAATGACCAGAGCGGAAGGGAAGCATCCTGAAAAAGAAATATGCCATGGGGAGCTCCGTAAAACCTGAAATTCGCTATCTTTGCCTTCTTTATGTATGCCGGCTCGCTAAAATCTACACCGAATTTCTCGCTCCTCTTCCTGAAAAGCTCCCGTATCCTCAGGTCGATATGAGAAGGCCATGATTCAGGTTCGGGAATATCGGGCTTTGGTTTTTCACCCTTTTCAAAAACCTCCACAAGCCGCTTTGATAGTTCATCTTTTTTTGCGCCGGACACTATCACCGCCTCCCATGGCTGTGTATTCTTATAAGAAGGGCTCCACTTCGCTGTATCAAAAACATCCATGAGTACTTCCTTCGGTACAGGCTCAGGCCTGAACTTTCTGATGCTCATCCTCGTCTTAATGCATTCAACCGCGTCCATAACTCCTCCTATAGTTCTGATAGTATGGCTTTGCATCTCATAAAGCGCAAGCAACTGATAGTTTTGCGAGAGACAGACTTGCCATACTATCGAAGAATGCCAAGCAGCCTTCTCGCCATCATAAAGATTCTCAAATATTTTTCGTCCTGATAATCTTTATATGTATTTATGTGCGGAATAAATTGACCTTTTTTAAAGATCAATGTCACCTCTGCATAAATACCGTCCTTAAGATATATTCTGTGGGAATAATCCTTTGTAGAGGCAAGTACGATCTTTGCCGGCGTCAGATAACCTGGATCAAGATTTATATTCCTTTTTCCATCAGATGAAAGATTTTTCTCTATCTCATTCGTTGTCAGTTTTATTGTGGAGAGGTTTTCCTGTTCCATCAGGTTTTTGAAAAATATAAACCTCCTGTAGACAGGCTCGCCCAGTTCATCTTTATAATAGTCTGAGAATTCCCACCTTATTACAGGAGTCTCCATAACAATCTCTCCGAATATCCTTTCCAGTGATTGTCGTGCCTCAATGTAATAATCTTCGTTTGAAAAGAGAGTGCCTATAAAGAGAAGTGCTTTCTCAGGAGAGGTTGGGGATCTCATCTACTCATTCACTCATTAACAAGCTTAGCAATGAATGCCCTTACATCAGGTGAGCCCCAATTGATAGGGCCGACAACCTTTTCCTTGATTACTCCATTCTTGTCTATCACAAAGGTTTCGGGAACGCCTGTGATTCCATACTCATTTGCTATATTTTTATCGTCAATCAGCACAGTGAAGTTAAACCCGTTCGCCTTCATATATTCCATCACACTTGAAGGATTGTCTTTGTATAGCACAGAGATAAAAACAAGATTGCTGTTTCCCTTTTCAGCCTCCACGAGGCCCTGAATGGATGGGTTCTCCATCCGGCAGGTGTCTCACCACGACGCCCAGAAATGAAGGAGAACAGTCTTCCCCTTCAAATCAGAAATCCTCCATGTCCTGCCTTCGGTGTCTTTCAGCTCAAATGCAGGGGCATCGAGTCCTTTAGCTGCGTGTTTCTGCGGATGCTCTCCGGTTCTTGCAAGAAAAAGCATCGCTGCTATACCCACAGCAAAAACAACCGCCAATACAAATCCTTTGCTCTTCATATAATCTCCATGAAATAAGTCATTGAGTCATTAAGTCATTGCAGTTACTCAATTACTTAATTTCTTAATGACTTAATGACTTAATGACTTTAATTGACCGATACCAGCATCGAATCTTCTGCTTCCACAAAAACAGGCTTATCCTGTTCGAGGTTCACCTTTACCACAGGAGTATTCTTGAACCTGCCCTTTATCAGTTCCTCGGAGAGGTAATCCTCTATTTCGCGGGCAATGGCCCTTCTCATCGGCCTTGCGCCATAGGCGGGCTGATAATATTTATTGAGCAGCCATTCTTTAACCTCAGGAGATACATCTATGGTCAATGCATGCTCTGTAAGCTTCTTATTTGTCTCTGTCAGCAGGAGATCGACAATCGACAACAGGTGCTCCTTTTCCAGCGGATGGAAGACTACTGTCTCATCGACACGGTTAAGGAACTCCGGATTAAAGGTCTTCTTCAACTCGGACAGAACATTGTCCTTCATCTTGTTGTATGCATCTTCTGACGATGCCCTGTAAAATCCAAGCGGTGTTGCCTTTTCGATAATCCTCGCACCCAGGTTGGATGTCATGATGATTATGGTATTCCTGAAATCCACTTTTCTGCCGTAACTGTCCGTAAGCACTCCTTCATCCAGTATCTGGAGGAGCATGTTAAAGACATCCTGATGCGCCTTTTCTATCTCGTCAAAAAGGATTACCGCGTATGGCCTTTTGCGAATCTTCTCTGTAAGTTGTCCTCCCTCTTCATAACCCACATAGCCGGGAGGCGCGCCTGTCAGACGTGATACATTAAACCTCTCCATGTACTCTGACATGTCGAGCTTCACGAGTGCGCTTTCGTCATTGAACATGAACTCTGCAAGGGTCTTTGCAAGCTCTGTCTTTCCAACGCCTGTCGGACCGAGGAAGAAGAATGAGCCGATTGGCCTGTTCTTGCTCTTCAAGCCAGCCCTTGACCTGCGGATTGCCTTTGCCACAGCCTTTATGGCATCATCCTGTCCGATTATCCTTCTGTGCAGGATCTCTTCCATTTTCAAAAGCTTCTCCGACTCTGCCTCTTCAAGCTTATAAAGCGGTATACCTGTCATCTTCGAAACAGTGTATGCTATGTCTTCCTCTCCCACAACAGGAACTTCCTTGTTCAAAGAATCCTTCCACTTCTTGTACTGAAGTTCATAGGTCTTTTTGAGTCTGTCTTCCTGAGCCCTGATAGCCTGGGCCTTTTCTATATCGTGCAGTCTCACATAGAGGCTCTTTTCCTTTGCAAGTTGAATCAACTCGGTTTCTATATCCCGCAGATCCTGAGGGGTTGTTGCCCTTTTGAGCTTGAGCCTCGAACCTGTTTCATCAATCACATCTATCGCCTTATCAGGCAGGTATCTGTCTGTTATATACCTGTCAGAGAGCTTTGCTGCGGCCACAACTGCCTCATCGCTGATCTTTACCTTGTGGTGGCTCTCATACTTGGGCCTTATGCCTTTTAAAATGTCGATGGTCGTCTCCTCGGTCGGAGCCTGGATATAAATAGGCTGGAACCTCCTTTCAAGTGCGCCGTCCTTCTCTATATATTTCCTGTATTCACCGGGTGTAGTCGCACCTATGCACTGCAGCTCTCCCCTTGAAAGGGCAGGCTTCAGCATATTGGACGCATCTACAGAGCCTTCTGCTGCGCCGGCTCCGATGAGTGTATGGAACTCATCGATAAACAGGATTATATTCTTGTCCGACTGTAGTATCTCACGCATCACTGCCTTGAGCCTTTCCTCAAACTGACCCCTGTACTTTGTACCGGCAATAAGGGCCCCGAGATCGAGGGAGATTATCCTTTTTCCTATAAGGCTGTCAGGCACATCTCCCATGACTATCTTCTGTGCAAGCCCCTCCACAATAGCGGTCTTTCCGACACCCGGCTCTCCGATTATGGCAGGGTTGTTTTTCAGTCTTCTGCCGAGGACCTGAATAACACGCTCTATCTCGTCCTCCCTGCCTATAACAGGGTCAAGTTTTCCCTCAACAGCCAGGAGTGTGAGATCCCTGCCGAACTCATCCAGGGCCGGCGTATTTGTCTTCCTGCGCTCTTTCTGGTGTGTTTGCTGGAACTGCGGTTTGATGGCAAGGTTTATGGTTAATTGTCTTGCGCCGAGCAGATTTGCACCGAGGTTTCTGAGGATCTTGCCTGCAATACCCTCATCCTCCCTTATAAGACCGAGGAGGAGGTGCTCGCTTCCTATGTAGTTGTGGCCTAAAAGCCTTGCCTCTTCTATGGAGAGCTCAAGGACCTTCTTTGCCCTTGGGGTAAATGGAATATCCCCGAATGTCAAAAGGTTGCTGCCGACAGGCAGGTTTCTTTCCACTTCAAATCTTATTTCATCTATGGACAGCCCCATCTTTTTAAGTATGGTGATGGGAACGCTGTCTTCTTCCTTTAATATAGCCAGAAGGAGATGCTCTGTGCCTAAGTAGTCGTTATTTCTTCTCTCGGCTTCTTCTTTGGCGTATATTATTATCTTTCTTCCCCGTTCTGTAAATTTCTCAAACATCTCTATTCTCCTTGGATAGTCTTTATAAAAATATTACTCGTTTTAAATAAAGGTTGTCAATCTTGTATCCTCAATCCGTTATCCTGTATCCTTTCTATTATGTATGCCGATGTTGTTTTCCCGTTAAAGCTTCCGCCCCTCACTTACAAAGTGCCTGAAGATGCACCGCATGATTTAAAAGGCAGGATAATAAAGGCTCCGCTCATGGGCAAAAGCCATTACGGCCTTGTTGTATCGGTAACAAATGAATCACGGTTAGAGAAAAAAAAGAATATTAAAGAGATTCAGGGAATACACCATCATTTCGCCTCAGAATCAACTCTTTCATTCCTGAGATGGCTCTCCGACTACTACCTCAGTCCTATGGGGGTTGCGCTGAAAAGCAGCTTTTTTGAAGAGGCAGTAAAGACAGCAGTCAGCCCCGTTAGAAAGAAACTTTCTAACGAGGTCAGAGTAAAGAATAATGAACAAAAAATGGAAGCTGAAAATTCTGAACTCTCGCTTGTTTATGACTGCATTAAAAACAAGAATTACAAATCCTTTCTCTATCATGCCCCGTCAATATCCCATGAATATTCTTTGTTTAATAAGGTCTTGAATAAATCCCACTCCGACATGCACGGTGCTATAATCCTCGTACCCGAGATCGGTCAGATCGAAAGACTTGCCCAGATGCTTAAAAATATTTTTGGTGAAAGGGTGTGCGTCATCCACAGCAATCTAACAAAAAAGAAAAGGATAGACTCTATTGCACGGATTATTGCAGGCCAATCCGATGTGATATTGGGCACAAGGTCTGCGATACTTGCACCCCTCAGGGATGTCTCTCTTATTGCTGTCCTGAATGAACACAGCCCTTCTTATAAAGGGGAAGAAGGGCTCAGGTATAATGCAAGGAATGTGGCTGTAATGAGGGGATTTATGGAAAAGTCTTGCGTGCTTTTGTCCTCTGTTTGTCCATCCGTAGAATCCATTTATAATGCAAAGACAGGCAAATACAACTCCATCACTCCATCACTCCATCGCTCCATTGAGAAACATCCTAAAATAAAAATTAGTGATATGAAAAAGGAGAAGACCGCAACTATATCCAGAGATATTCTTAAAGAGGCAAAGGTTACCACTTCAGAAAATGGAAGATTTCTATTCCTCGTCAACAGAAAAGGATATTCCCTTATAAGATGTGAGGATTGCGGGAATATAGTCCAATGCAAAAAGTGCAATGTTCCACTTGTCTTTTATAAAGGTAAAAATACGGTCAGATGTCATTATTGCGGCCACGAAGAGATAGTCCCTGAAAACTGCGAAGAATGTAAGGGGTTCAATATAAAACCATTCGGTGCAGGCACAGAAAGGATAAAGGAAGAACTGGGAGAGGCATTAAAAACAGAGGCGATCTTAGTAGAAAAGGGGCCTGGGTCATGGGGCATGGGGCAAGACCCCGATATAACCTCTTTCGTGATCGGAACGCCTTATGCAATAAAAAAACTCATGGATGAAAAATTCGATGCCGTCGCCCTTTTTAACATAGACGGGCTTCTTGCACAGCCTGATTTCAGGGCATATGAGAGGGCATTTCAGGAAGTGATGCAAATTTCTCAGATGGTAAAAACAGAAGGCTCTCTTTATGTTCAGACATACGCACCAAAAAATAAAATATTAAGATTTATCAAAAACTACGACTTTCAGGGTTTTTATGGCAATGAACTATCTCAACGAAAAACGCTTGATTATCCTCCATTTTCAAGGATAATTCTCTTTAATATTTTTATGAAAAGGGACGTCGAGAAGTTTTTACATGACATACAGAAAATCATCTATGATGCTAATACAAATGGATTAGAACTTTTAGGGCCTGTGGAAATACCATCTTCCATGAAGTCATATAAACACTGCATCCAGATACTTTTGAAATCAAAGGACAGAAGATTGATGCATAATGAGGCCGGAAATCTTTTAAAGAAACTCGAAAAATTAAAAGGGATTAAAATAAATGTGGATGTGGACCCGTTAAAGATATAGCGGCCAGTTAAAGATATAGAAGGTCTTCTCTCTTTGAGAGTATCTCCCTTGCCTTCTGTATGTCCTTTTTTACCTGCTCTTCAAGTTCGCCGATTCCTGAAAATTTCTTTTCATCCCTTATCCTGTCGATAAAGTGCATTTTTATTTTTTCTCCAAGAAGGTTTTGATTGAAGTCAAAGATATGCACTTCATAGCTCATGGGCATATTTCCGAATGTAGTGGCGAATGTGGGATTCTTGCCTATATTAGCAACCCCATCATAAACCTCCTTCTGAATAGAAACTCTTACAGCATAAACTCCTTCTTTTGGTACAAGCTCATTGGGAGTGGTAATATTGGCAGTAGGGGTATGAAGTAGAGACGTGCCCCTTCCAGCACCTTTAATTACTGTCCCTTCAATATGATATGCCCTTCCGAGCATCTTTGACGCCTCGCAAACCCTTCCCCTTAAAAGAAGACTCCTTACCCTGCTGCTGCTCACAATATCGTCATACACCTTCGCATATCTGACAACACTCACGCCGAACCCGTATTTTTTCCCTCTTCTTCTGAGCAGTGAGGTAGTGCCTTTCTTGCCCTTTCCAAAGGCGTAGTTATGACCTACAGTCACCCATTTAACGCCCAGTTTATTACCAAGCATGTCCTTAATAAATTCGTCAGGATCGGCCTTTGCGAACTCCCTGCTAAAGCCGATGCATATGAGAACCTTTATACCCGCGCTTGATATGAGATTTGCCTTGTCTTCAAAGGTTGTGAGTATCTTCAACCCCCTTTCAGGGGCCAGAACACGCACGGGGTGAGGGTCGAAGGTTATAGCCATTGGTGTACCGTGAATTTCCTTTGCCTTTTCCACAACACACCTGAATATCTTCTGATGGCCAATGTGCACACCATCGAAATTTCCGATAGTAACAACCGGATTAGGATAATCCAATCTGTTAGGCAATTCCCTGATTATTCTCATAACCTGCTGTAAATCTCCTCAACCTGTCTTCTCGTATTTTCAAGGTCCATGCTGTTGTCTATTGCAAAATCAGACTTGCTGATCTTCATTTCTATGGGAAACTGGCTTTTCAGTCTTTTCCTTGCATCTTCTTCGGATATTCCTTTCTCTTTAAGACGGTTGATGGCAATCTCCTCCGATGCATATACAGTTATTATTTTATCAAATCTGTTCTGACAACCCCTTTCAAATATCACAGGCGCTTCTATTATAACAATGGCAGAGGTATCGGTTATTTTAGCTATCTCTTCATCGATCTTCCTGAAAACCCTCGGATGCAGAATATTTTCGAGGGAAATCCTGAGATGGGGATGTTCAAAGACAATTTCAGCAAGCATCCTTTTATTTATTTCCGGCGGCTGACCGCTGACTGCCGAATGCTGAATTATATCTTCTCCAAATGCCTTTTTAATCTCATAAATCACAGCGGAATCTTTGAGGAGTTCGCGAACTATGTCATCGGCATCAATGATAATAGCGCCAAAATCCCCGAACATCCGGGCCACTGTGCTTTTTCCCATTCCATAATTTCCAGTGAGGCCTATAATTATCATGCCACCCCTTCTGCCTTTTTCCTCAACTCCACAAGCTTTTTCAATGCCTTTTGCGGCGTGAGATTTTCAATATCAAGACTCAACAATTCACGTGTAATCGGGTCGCCTGCAAAGAAAAGGTCCATCTGAGCTGCACGCGGAACCAGAGTGTTCGATTCCTTTTTTTCGAGCTTATCTAAAACATCCTTTGCACCCTCTATAACACTATCAGGCAGGCCTGCAAGCCGCGCAACCTGAATACCATAGCTTTTGTCAGCAGGGCCCTTCTCGATCTTCCTCAGGAATATAACCTCATCTCCCCATTCTTTGACAACTACATTGTAATTTTTGACCCCATCCATCGTTAAAGCAAGGTCAGTGAGCTCATTGTAATGGGTTGCAAGCATGGTGCGTGCCTTAACATTATTTACAAGATAATCTGCCACTGCCCACGCAATGCTGATGCCGTCAAAGGTGCTTGTACCCCTTCCAACTTCATCGAGGAGGACAAGGCTCCTTTCGGTTGCATTATTCAGGATATTTGCCGTCTCTATCATCTCCACCATGAATGTGCTCTGCCCCTTTGTGATGTAATCGGATGCGCCCATCCTCGTGAATATCCTGTCAACGATCCCTATTGATGCGCTCTCCGCAGGGACAAAAGAGCCTATCTGTGCCATCAACACAATCAATGCTGTCTGACGCATGTATGTAGACTTGCCAGCCATGTTAGGGCCTGTGATAATCAAAAGCCTGCTATCCTCACAGTCGATGTGTGCGCTGTTGGGTATGAATTTTTCGTCCATGGAAGAAATATTATGCGTGCTTATCAGCCTCTCGATAACAGGATGCCTTCCGTCAACTATCTCGATTACATCATCATCGGAAATAACAGGCCTTGTATAATCATATCTCTTTGCAACAGTTGCCAGTGAAAGGAGAAAATCTATCATGGCTATCTGTGCCGATGTTTCTAAAAGCTGGTTTGTATATTTCTGCATCTTTTCGAGTATGTTCATATATATCTCATATTCGAGTTCCTTGAGCCTGTCCTCTGCACCGAGCACCTTTGTTTCGTATTCCTTTAAATCCTGGGTTATGAACCTCTCGCAATTTGCGAGTGTCTGCTTCCTTATGTAATCATCAGGGACAAGATTGAGATTAGGCTTTGTGATTTCGATGTAATAACCAAATACCTTATTGAAGCCAACCTTCAATGACGATATGCCTGTCCTCTGCTTCTCTTCCGCCTCAAGCCTTGCTATAAAATCCTTTCCGCTTATTGAAATATTCCTCAATTCATCGACTTCCCTGTTAAAGCCCTTTCTGATTATTCCGCCGTCCTTTGGATTGACAGAAGGACTCTCAACAATGCTGGAGTCTATCAGATCCTTTAAATCAGCAAACTCCGAGATGCTGTTTCCAATTTCCTTTATGTATGCATTTGCTGAAGATGACAAAAGCCTCTTTATCTTCGGCATGTATTCGACAGAGCCTTTCAGGGCGATCAAATCCCTTGGGCCTGCGGATTTAGAGATAATCCTCGATGTCAGTCTCTCTATGTCCTGTATCTTTCTGAGGGTTGTACGCAGCTCTTCCATGAGTTCGTAATCCTCGATTATCGCCTCGACAGCATCCTGCCTTTTTATTATCTCAGGAGGTGAAAGTAATGGCTTTGTAATGGCGTTCCTCATAAACCTGCCGCCCATGGGCGTCAGCGTTTCATCCAGAACCCATAGCAGAGAGCCTTCCGGAGAATTATTCTTCTGATCGGCTTTTAGATTATGGATGAGTTCGAGGTTCCTCTTTGTGGCTGAATCAAGAAACATGTATGATGTCTGGCTTAAAACAGAAATCTTCTTAAAGGTGAGTATCTTCTGCGAATCCTCAAGATAGCTTATGAGCGCACCTGCCGCTGAAATGGCTGCATTCATGCTGCTGCATCCGTATCCATCGAGGGATGACACCTTGAAATATCTCAGGAGCATTTTATACGACTCTGTATAATCAAAATACCAGTCGTCATAATACGATACATAAAAACCTCTGAATGCCTCCTGATAATGGATATTGTCCTCTGTGCTTTTGGGACATAGTATTTCCCTCGGCTCATGCCTGCCTATCTCGTCTTCTATGGGTTTGTCGGTCTCGTAAACAACAAATTCGCCTGTGGAAAGGTCGGCCACTGTTATGCCTGTCAACCCCTGATACGGGAATATGCTCATTATGTATGCATTTTCCTTTGGCTGCTCTGGAATATGGGTTCCCGGGGTTATTACCTTCACGACCTCTCTCTGGACAATTCCTTTTGCAAGCTTAGGGTCTTCCACCTGCTCGCATATGGCTACTTTATGGCCTGCCTTTATGAGCTTTGAGATATAACCATCTATAGAGAAATATGGAACGCCGCACATGGGCATAGGGTCATCCTTGCTCTTGTCCCTGCTCGTAAGGGCTATCTGCAATATGCTGGACGCTATCTTTGCATCCTCGCCGAACATCTCATAGAAATCTCCGAGCCTGAAAAGCACAATAGCATCGTGATATTTTTCCTTAATGCTGAAATACTGCTTCATCAAAGGGGTAAGTTCAGACACACTCTAACCTCACAATTTAAAATTGATAACCTTGAATTATACTATAGACATGATAAATATACCCACACTCTACCATCAGCTCTTTGTTCTGAAATTCTTCTGACAAGCTTTTTCTTATAAAGGTTCAACAACCTTGTCCCGCTTGTATTTGCAGGAAGATTCAGTTCTTCTGAAAGCTCGCCTGCTGTAATCTTGCCTTTGCTGAATATCAGATTAATAGTTTCCTGCAGATAGTTATGGAGTGTGCCAATAATGGTTCTCCTTCCATCCCTCATCTCAGTAATTACAGCAAGGTCTTTTCTCTCAAGGGCGACCTCTATGTTTTCCTTTTGATTTTCGTTCAACCCTTTCAGAACAATATATTTGTCTCCATATTCACCGCTTACAAGCCTTGATATGAGCTTTGCCACAATCTCATCCGCACACGAATAATCGATTATTCCAATCTTAGAAAAATCCAGAGCAGTGACCTTTCCGTCCTTCTCCTTTGCAATATCCCTCTCTATCCGCTCCCTTATAATTTGCCCCGATTGCCTCGTGACAAGGTCAGACGAGCCATTTTTAAGCTCTTCCTTGAGGAGTTTATAGAGGTTGTAGATTATCATACTGAAATTCATATCTCTCAATGAATAATGTTTGGCCCTTTTATTAGCCTTAAATTGCTTAATCCACTCTCTTCAAATTCTTTCTCATATGCATTGAGAAAAGGCTGTTCCTTATCAATTCTTTCCTCAAATTCCATTTTTCTGACAGTATCCTCACCATACTTTTCTATCAAATCCCTCTCTGCCATCCTGTACATTAATTCATCCCAGAATGTGTCATTATCATATTCATCAATAAGTTCCTCAACGCCAGACTCATCCAGAAATTCTCCTGTCAGGAAAAACATCTTGAGATCTTCAGCATATTCGACAGAATCATCCATCCCGAAATCCCTGCAAAAAGACAGGATATACTGCTCAAGTTCATCAAACTCCTCAATCCTGTCATCAGTGCGATGGGCATTAGCCATCCAGGTGCCGAGGTGAAGAAGCTTAATAAGTGTCTTATACTGTTTTTTTGTAATGTTAATCTTCATAAATTCCCCCTATTTTATTCTTCCAAAAGCTGCCATTCTGCATAGCCGTCTTTCCTCTCAATGAGTTTTTTGCCTTTTAAAATTACCTTCTTAATCGTTGGATGAGTCTTAACAGTGGTATAAGCCCGCACAAGATTAGCAATCGTGGCCTCCTGAAATATAAGCTCCGTGCCGTCCTGAAGGACTATCGTAGTCCTCAGGTGCTTATGCCCTTCTGGAATCTCGGTGATCAATTCCTTTATGTCTTCGTTTCGGAGAATCATTATTATTTTTTCCTAACCTGCTGGCGCGCTTGATAAAGTTTTTCTGTAAATCCGCCTTCTTTTAGGAATTGCTTTTCCAGTTGCCGCAATTGCTGATCAAGAAGATAATTTGCCTGATTAATCAGGCAAATAAGGGTGTTAGCAGCAACTTCAGAGGGCGAAGTTTCAATATAGGTCTTATAGGTCATATACGACCTATTCTTTTTCCCACGCAAGCTTTCTAATCATCTGCGCCTTCGGATGATTTTTCTCCCAAAGCAGCAGTCCTTGCTGACGCAGAAAATCATGGTAGTCGAGCAGCAGTTCTTCCAGGCTTGCACGGGCTACGCCTATTAGTTTTAGCTCGCTCTTCTTTGAAGTGCCTGATACCATGCTGCCTTCGGCAATATTCTGTTTGCCGCTGCGCGCTGCCTGTACCATCTGGTCATGAGTGCGCGAACGTTTGTCGACAAAGAGGTCACAGAATACCGCTGTGGCATCATAGATGATTTCCGCAGTCTGATAGGACTTCAGATTGCGGTATCCTCCATGAGGAGGGATAATATCAGGCTTTGCTTTATCGTTCTTTTTATTTATCATATTTGAGCTTTTGCAAGTGCCTTAGATTTCTTTTGTAATTTAACTGCTTCATTCAGAGCAAGAGTGATCGCTTCATACCAATCTATATAGTCGCCGATTTTATCTTCAACAACCTTTAACTCCTTACGATTTAATTTTCTGCCTAATTTCTCTTCCGCAACGGTATGACACATACTTATATACAAACCTTCGAATTCGGATTTTTGCCCGCTATTCAGGTTACCAAGCCATTCTTGAACTTCTTTCCTTATTGTCTTGCCGGCTGATTTGTCAAACTCTGATACGGTTAACGGCAATTGAGAGCTTCCCCTGAAACCACGCCTGACGAACTGATAAGGAATATACGGTTTCCTTCCAAGGTTAGCCACATTTACTACATAACGTCCACCTGGTTTAAGAACCCGATAAACCTCTGCGGCCACACAGCCGATGAGACTTAAATACTCTGTCAAATTGATATTTTCATCATAATCCTTTCCGACATTATACGGCGGTGAAGTGAAGGCCAAAGCCACACTTTTGTCAGGAATGTGGCACATATTTTCTGCGGACTCCATAACTCTCTTCGTCTAAGTGTCTTTCTCCGCCCATCTTTTAATGCCCCAAAAGGGCAGGAGAAAGATTGAAATAATTTTTCAACTGAATCAATTGAATCATATTTTGAACTACTTGTTAAGCAAAAAATAATTGGGGGGCGTACTGCTTGATTAAGACATAAGGATTTTTATGCTATTTCAGTAACGACCTTCTCGTACTGTTCAGGAAACCCTCTACCTCTTTCCTGAACCGTTCAACGACACGCCTGCACTGCTTCATTTTCGAAATGGTCTTCCCAATATCCAGTATGAATGGATACTGCTTTCGTATCAGATGTCTGAATCCGAGGAACTCGGACTTTAATAGATCGGTGAACTCTTCGCTCAAAATTGGCCCTCTAACATTCTTCACCTGGCGGGAGGCCAATATGAGCAGATCTTGATGCCACCTTTCACCAACAGGTTTGCCCTCCCCGGTAAATTCCAATATCCTGTGAATGACAGTCTCCATACCCTGATAGATAGAACTGAGATAAATAGCGCCTGATTCTACTGCGCTTCCAAGGCTTTCGAGATAGAAGGCATCTTCCTTTCCTGCCTTGTCTATGGCGGCATAGAGTTCAGTTAAAGTCTTTTTATATAATCCTTTGCAAATTTTGCATTCAGAAAGTATTTCTTTTATGAGCAGGAGTTTTTTATCTATTGCACTGGCGGCCTTAAGCATCTGTTCGATATCTGATTCTATAAGTATGGATAATTTTTCAATCTTTTCTTTCATATATCAGTTTTCCGGTTAATTCTATCGATTTTTTCAATGCCGGGGCAGCGTATTCCATGGGCACGAGATCGAATCTGCCTGTCCCGAGTTTTTCTGCTATTGCCCAGTCAATTGAGCCAAGCTTATCCATTGCTATGCCTTCAATAGCTATATCAATATCCGATTCCCCTTCATACCACTCTTTTCCGGCAAGAGATCCGAATATGAATATCCTCTTGGGATTGTAGGGACTTATAACAGAAACTATAGATATAGCAATGCTTTCCAGTTTTTCCCGCAGCATGGCAGACTGTTTTTTCTCTCTCCGCTGAAGGGCCTCCATATTGATGCCTGAGATTTTGTGCATGTTAAATTATATCATACCTCCGGCAGCATAATGTTTATCTGCGAACCTGGGAAGCAGGAAAGTTTGGTTTCTTTTGATTTCCCCCAAGACCAATCTGGAATGATCGAAAGCTTTGCTGTTCCTGAGCGTATGGATATTTTGCCGTTCCATTGATTGACAAAACGCCTTACAGCAGCCAATCCATGCCCCCTTCCCTCATCCGCATATCTCGATGCGCCGTGAAGGAGTGCCTTTTCTATCGCCTCAAAATCATTCTTTAATGAAAAACGCTCTGACAGAGATTTTTTAAACCCAACACCAATATCCATGACCGCAATCTTCACAACATTTTCCCCAAGCCTTGAAAATGGTATTTCTGTATGCCTACAAATCCCTTTTTCTCGCTGTGTTCGATGATGTTCTGGCAGACTTCGGATAAAGCAACTATAAAGCCGTTTATCGCCCTTTCGTCATAATGGAGATGCTTTTTAAGAATTGCATTTGCACGTTCTTTAACCTTGCCGACAATAAAATGGATGTCATCCGACTTCTCTATGGGCGTAATCTCAAGCAGGACATCGGATACGGGGACAGTCCCTATTCTACGACTTCGCTTTGCTGCGTCCGTAAATAGGGACAGTCC